>JAOXSG010000649.1 GCA_025800105.1 Cohaesibacter sp.
CAGGAAAGAGAAATCATCCATGAGCCTTAGAGTCTAAAACAACGTGAGAAACACCTTTCCAAACCAACGCATCACTCAAAATTGACATCTGTCTTAGACGCCAACTCATCTAGGCACGTACATCTGAATGAGCACCAGGACCACATTCTGCCCCAGAAGAGGCCAAAAGCCTGCATTTTGCAAGAATTTCTTGAATCCAGCGAAACCTGAAATCAGCACCTTCGAATCCAGCGAATGTTTTGTTCATCATGAGGCCACACCAACAATTTGTCATGAACCCGCACTGATATGACATAAATGCAAATGTTAAATGCAAGGCAACTCACGACATCAAAGAAGCCTCCAGGAAAGAGAAATCATCCATGAGCCTTCGAGTCTAAAACAACATGAGAGAGACAGTTCCAAACAAACGCATCCATCAAAATTGGCATCTAACTCAGACGCCAACTCATCTAGACACGTACATCTGAATGAGCACCAGGACGACATTCTGCCCTAGAAGA
>JAOXSG010000721.1 GCA_025800105.1 Cohaesibacter sp.
TCAGAGAGTTCAAGCATTCCAGATCATTGCATTGTTTACGCACTCAGTGACCCTAAGGATGCTGATTGCCAATCTACCTGCTCTCATCATCACAATGACTGTTGTAGCCAGTGCAATGGACTTGCTGTGGTCATAGATGAAATAGAGAAAGCGATTGAGAAAACGGTGATCGGTCCAGAAGATATTTCAAAAGAAGTTATGATGAACTCACCTTTTTGGCCGAGAAGGCAAAGCGTGATGTAAATGCCTGGAAATCTCACTTATTGCGTTCTGCAAACCAGGATAAAGCAAGATTGAGCATACTGGAAGGCCTTGACGAAACATCTGTTCTCCTTTTCCAAGACTGGGCGATGAAATTTATCCCACGAAAGTACCGAGAAAGCCAAACAGATTGGTTCGGGAAACGTGGTATATCCTGGCATGTAACTGTGGCCGTGCGGAAGGGGAGCGACGGAAATTGCGAAACGCTAACTTTCTGCCATGTTTTCAAGAGCTGCAGACAAGACAGCTGCGCTGTACTTGCTGTAATGTCAGACGTCCTCGAAGAATTGAAGATCATTATGCCCCAGCTACAATGTGTGTATTATTGGCAAGACAATGCTGGATGTTACCATCGCGGTAACCCAATTGCATTTGCGCAGATGGTAGGACAGCAACATGGGGTGACCGTGAAGCGCATGGATTTTTGTGACCCCCAAGGTGGCAACGGAGCATGCGACCGGAAATCGGCAGCTATTAAGTCCCACATGAAGGTTTCCCTAAAGTCAGGTAGCAACATAGAAACATCGGATGAAATGAAAGAGGCCATTCTGTCATCTGGAGGAATGTCATCTGTGAGAGCT
>JAOXSG010000669.1 GCA_025800105.1 Cohaesibacter sp.
CTTCAAGCCATCCTTCATTGCAGATTTTTGTGCATTTGCTGAGGTTTGCTTGACGGATGGCGCGCAAACCGTGTGCGGTATCGAGCGTCGTCCCATCGCCGCCTTGCGTCAAGCAACGTCAGGCGGGTTGGGTTTCCGACATTTTGGCCGGCGGGGAGGAGGCGGAAGCAAGGCTGAGTGGATGGTGATAGATAATCAACCATTGATCCTTTGCTACGAAGATCATGAAACCCTGCGTCTGTCAGATTTGATGACTATTGAGTGCTAGCTTCTAGATGCGGAAAATGTACAGTAACTGGTGAGATTTTATGTACGTATATCCGATCTGTATATAATATGTTTTGAACCTTTTTAATCACGGTGCCAACGAAGATCAAATGTTCACAATGATGAGATGCCATTTCCTGCGCCATTTTGCGGGGGACTTGAACAGCCGGCAGTTCCCGATTTATCCATCAATATCGCAGGCTCGGACTGCACATGACAGCATGCTGATGTCAAGGAACAGCCTTGCGGAAAACACCTAGGAGCCATCTATGCGAATAGAACTTGTGATTCGGTGTGATCAGTTATGCTTTGATTTGAGCATAGATGCTTAGCCTAGCTCTTGGCCTCGCAAACATGACCATTCGTCAGCGCGAGGCACTAAGTTGCTCTTAGGCAATCGGCCGTTGCTGCGCCGCGGCCTGCTCCTTGGCTTCCTCAC
>JAOXSG010000675.1 GCA_025800105.1 Cohaesibacter sp.
ACTTGCTCGTGGACGGCTCTCATATAGGTAGGGGCTTTCTCTTGAGCGCAAAACAAGAGGCACGGGACCATGGTGCATTTGGCGTAATGCCAACCGTTCTGGGAGACGTGATTCTCCAGGTGACAAATGTGGTACGGACACACCAGGTAATCAGGTAAGGCCACGGGAGAAGGGGGTGGAGGCAAGGGCTCGATCAATTCGTCCAAGAGACTTTGCAGAGCTGTCTGAGTTTCTTGGTCTTGAGTCGGTGGAGGACCCGACACCCCTTCCTGCAACACGGTCACCTCCGCCTCGTCATCGGTCCCCTTTCCTTGTCGATATTCTTCCAGAAGAAGCAGGGGATCCTTTTGTTCCATCACCACATGGTCTTTGGCAAAAGCGTCAAATCCCACCGGCACCATTTGTTGAAGGGTTCCTTCTGTGGGTGTAGAGGAAGAGGGAACCGTTAGGGTTTCCTTCTTCTTGCTCTCCTTCTTTTTCTTCCCCCCGCCGCCATGGTGAGCGCTCGAGGCAGCACCACGTCGTTTCCTC
>JAOXSG010000676.1 GCA_025800105.1 Cohaesibacter sp.
AATCTCATTGATGATGATGGCATCAGCCGGCGTGTCTCGCTCGCCTGACAACGCATCAAACAATTCTGACTGGCCATTGCCTGCCACGCCTGCAATAGCAACAACTTCCCCGCCTTTGACGGATAAGGAAATATCACTCAATGGCACAGCGAAGGGACTGGCAGGCGGCAAGGATAGTTTTTGTAATTTCAACCGTACGGGCGCTGCTGAGACGTCTGGTTTGCTCCGCTCCACCGCTTTTACGCTGGAGCCAACCATAAGGCGCGCTAGGCTGGCGGCGGTCTCGTTTGCCGGATTGCAATGTTCCACCAATTTACCATGGCGCAGAATTGTGGCTGTATCGCACATTTTCTGCACTTCTTCTAACCGATGAGAAATATAAAGAATGGAGCGGCCTTCTTTTGACAGACGTTCCAATGTTTGAAACAACAAATCAGCCTCTTGCGGTGTGAGCACCGAGGTTGGTTCATCCATGATGATCAATTCGGGATTTTGCAAAAGGCA
>JAOXSG010000679.1 GCA_025800105.1 Cohaesibacter sp.
CATCAAACGGGAGCATAGTCTAATTTATTTTGTTTATGCTATTTGTTCAGAGCCACGCTTTAAAAGCAACCACACAAATACAGACTTTTTTCCCCCGGAAGAAAAAAAAGAAGCAACGTGATGGTCAGGTGGACTATTGCCTCTCCAATTTGGAGCAGATTTCTGCTGAAAGGCCAGGTGGAAACTTCGATGATGTCGGATGTTCCCTGAGACCTTGACAGGATGGATCCTTTGAAGTTGCGATATCAACGACGACTAAAGGCGACATGATGAAGCATGGACAGTGTGGAGAAGTTGGACAGTTTATATTTAAAACAGGCTGGCGCCTGTGGCCGCCGACCCGGGCAAGTCTCCCGGGGTCATGATAATTACTATATTCTTGATTTCTTTGGAAAAAACATTTGGCAATCCTTTTCCAACTGTATCAGACAGAGTTGGTTTGGATTTTGGAATTTGGATAGTTATATTGCGATAATAACTCAAAAAAATGGGACTCTACTTTTAGGTCTGTTTTAGTACTCGCTAGCCAGCAGTTTAAGCCCCTGAAATGCTCCTGATGTTTTCCCTTCTTGTGATTGTCTTTTGAAGTCAACACCACACACTAAAACCCGCAAAAAACTCAAAAAGTAGAGTTGCCTTTTTTTCCCAAAAAAATGGGACTCTACTTTTAGGTCTGTTTTAGTACTCACTAGCCAGCAGTTTAAGCACCTGAAATGCTCCTGATGTTTTCACTTCTTGTGATTGAACTCATCCGTCCTCTTTTTCTTTTCAGTCAACACCACACACTAAAAAACCGGCAAAAACTCAAAAAGTAGAGTTGCCATTTTTTCCCAAAAAAATTGGACTCTACTTTTCAGTTCCAACTCTCTCTGGTACAGTTGGAAAAGGATAGCAAATTGCTTTTTTTTCAAAACTAGAAGAAAAGGAAATCAAGAGTATAGTTTTCATGATTTCTGGGTCTTTAAAGGCACCGGTGGGCTATTTGTGTCCGGTGGATGAAGGCCCCGGCCCGGGGAAACTTGCCCGGGTCGGCGGCCACAGGCGCCAGCCTGTTTTAAATCCGGCGATGCACAAGGCATCTGATGCCGGGCATA
>JAOXSG010000707.1 GCA_025800105.1 Cohaesibacter sp.
GCCCTTGGGGCGTTGGCAAGTGCGGGTTTGAGTTTCGGCGCTGAAAAGGTGCTGAAAAATATCGGACTTTACAAACTTTACAAACTCGTCCAGCGAATGTCACCTGAACAGAAAAGGCGGCGGAGCGCTATCTTGTTGGCCAAGGCTTTGTAAGCGGCGGCACCGCGCAGCACGGCGGGTTCCTTGGTATGTTGGCATCCATCGGGGTGCCTTTGGCCATCGGCTTGATCAAGAAGATTCTCGGAAAAGGCATGCACACACAACCACTACGAGCCCGACCACGACGCACTCTTCCACCCCCGCCTAAGGGCAGAGGGATGCAAATACGCCCCCCGCCTTTCTTGGGGACATGGGGAGATTATTTTTTAAAAAATGTGAAGTTTGAAGACAAGCCCCTCTCCAACATTGACCTCAGAAAATGGTGCGATTTTTTGCACATCCTCATCAAAGGCATTTTCAGCAGAAACGAAATGAAACCCAGGCACCATTCGCCGTGCATCATCAACTTGGACGATTTCGGCAGTTTGGGTACTCATTGGGTCTGTTCTGTTGCT
>JAOXSG010000728.1 GCA_025800105.1 Cohaesibacter sp.
GCCAGAAAAGAAGGTGAAAGTCAGCAGGAAGAGGCTCAAACATTGCCTGTGTTGCCTCCAATGCCACGACTACAACAACCAACATTCATTTCTACAGAGAACCATAGACGTGTAGATCCCATTCATTTCGCAATAAGCAGCAGCACAAAGACAACCCAACCAAGGAATCCAGCCAAATCGTCTTACTTCCGGAGAAAGATTTGCACAGCGCAAAAGAGACATACCAAAGCAAGCCAGTGGGGCCAGCAAAGCCAGCGAATCTTACTCATTGAGCACACGAGAGATCCAAACGAGCAAGACGACCCACAGTCGCTGGGGTTCCAAAATTTCGTCCGTGGCAGGCCCAGTCAAGAAGACAAACCTGGCAATGAGGTGAACGACAATTTTGTCACAGGCAGGCCCAGCAAAGACCATCTGCCTTACAAAATGGAGCCTCAAGATTTCATCCGTGGCAGGAGCAAAGACCATGAGCCTCACAATCTGGAGTTCCAAAATTACAATTGTGGCAGGCCCAGCCAGGCCCAGCAACCACGACAAACCTTGCAAATAATGGTTCCCAAATTTCATCCGTGACAGGCCAGTCAAGACCACAAACGTGACAATCTGGAGCACGATAATTCTGTTGCTGGCAGGCCCAGCAAAGACCACGACCCTCACGAAATGGAGCCTCAATATTTCATCCGTGGCACGCCCAGCAAAGACCATAAGCATGAC
>JAOXSG010000739.1 GCA_025800105.1 Cohaesibacter sp.
AAGGAAAACATTGCCCCGTAATTTTTTCTGCTGTTTTGTTTTTCATTTTGGAGAAATTTTCTTGAACCAGCCCTGGCGGCAAATGCGCGCTTCGCTGATTCTATTGTTTGGAAAAACAAAAGCTTTCTTTGGACAGGACGCTGCCAGGAAAAAAACTGCATTTTTGCACACGTTATTTGTGGAAAATGAAAGAGCAACCAGCAAACTTAAATAGGGGGGTATGTTTTTCTCTGGAGTGGAAGGCCACATGCAAAAATTGAGTTCATTTGGACGAGGAAAAAAAAATCGGCCTAAAAAGTCATTTACGCGGTTGTTGCACGAAGCCCTTCAATTGTCGCGTTGCCTGAGTGGGGTGCGGCACGTATTCGAGGACGTAAGGTATTTTCTGAGTAAAAAATGGCATATCACTGAAATATATGGGTAATTGTACCACACAAAGAGCATGACCTCTCTGGACTGAAATAGTGGTATACTGATAGTGTTACTATCAGTATTTTGGTCAGGCCAGAGAGGTCATGCTTTACAGTAAAGTAAGGCTTCAACTTGGGTTTAAGTTATAGCGTAAACCTGGCTTAACTT
>JAOXSG010000744.1 GCA_025800105.1 Cohaesibacter sp.
AATGCCATATTGGTCGGGGATTTGAACATTGCCCCCCATGAAAATGATGTCTGGTCCCATAAACAATTGCTCAAGGTCGTCAGCCATACCCCGATTGAAGTGGAACGGCTGGATCAAGTCCAAAAAGCGGGCAAATGGGTCGATGCGGTCCGCGCCCATATCCCCACCAGCGAGCGTCTTTACAGCTGGTGGTCCTATCGCTCGCCCAATTGGGAAAAATCCGATAAAGGCCGCCGCCTCGATCATATTTGGGCAACCCCTCATATTGCTGATCAGGTGAGCGCCATCGAAATCTATAAAACGGCCCGTGGCTGGGAGAAACCATCAGATCACGCCCCTATCCTTGCCAAACTGGATGTGGAATGGCGCAATCTTTAGTCAAAAGCCAAGATCATGCAAAAATCTCTCGCCTCAAGGCTTGAACCGGACCCAACACTATGGTCTAAGGCGCGGCTATGACCAATTCACTATCCTTTTCGTCCCGTAAAGCCGGTATGGCCGCCCGCGAGGGGGCCCTGCGTCTGACTCACGCGGTTTTATCAGAAAAAAAACTGCTCGATGAAGCCTATCAGGCAGAAATCGAAACCGGCCCTTTGCGCAAATTGCCCGGCAATGACCGGGCATTTGCCAAACGCATGGTCATCACCCTGCTGCAACATCTGGGCGAAATTGATAGCATCCTGGCAATGTTTATGGAGCGCGGCATCCCTAAAAAATCCGGCCCCTTGCGCAACATCCTGCGCCTTGGCGTCGCTGAATTGCTGTTTTTGAATGTGCCCTCCCATGCCGTGGTCGACAGCGCTGTCAGCCATTTTCGCACATGGCGCAAATATGCAGGCTTCAAAGGCCTGACCAATGCCGTCTTGCGGCAGGTCAGCCAAAAAGGCGCAGAACACCTGAAAGACATTGATGCCGCCAAAGCCAATTTGCCTCTCTGGCTCTATGAGGACTGGATCAAATCTTACGGCAAAGAAGCCGTTGCGCGCATAATGGAGGTGTGCAACGCACCAACCACACCTCTGGACTTAAGCATCAAAGCCCGCGATGCACAAACGCAGGACATAGCCAGCCAATTGGAAGGCCAATGGCTGCCAACAGGCAGTTTGCGCCTTGCCAGCCATGGCAAGGTCGATGAATTGGCAGGATTTGAAGACGGCCTATGGTGGGTGCAAGACACAGCAGCAAGCCTGCCGGTCAAAATGCTGGGCGATGTCAACAATCTCGATGTGCTGGATTTATGTGCCGCTCCCGGTGGCAAAACCATGCAATTGGCAGCCCTTGGTGCAAAAGTCACAGCCCTGGATCTGTCAGGCAAACGCCTGCAACGCATCCAAAAAAATCTCGATCGAACCGGCCTTGAGGCAACCTTGATACAAGGCGATGCCCTCAAACAAAAATTTCAAACAAAATTCCCGGCCATTTTGCTCGATGCACCTTGTTCTGCAACCGGCACCATGCGCCGCCATCCTGAACTCATTCACCAGCGAAACGCCGCAGACATTGCCCATTTTGCCAAAATTCAGGCAAGAATGCTCCGCCATGCCGCCAGTTTGCTGAAAGACAATGGCTGTCTGGTTTTCTGCACTTGTTCCTTGCAACAGGCAGAAGGCCCCGATCTGGTCGCCAATTTTCTGATGGAAAATCCAGACTTTGGCATTGATCCCATAGAAGCCGAACAG
>JAOXSG010000750.1 GCA_025800105.1 Cohaesibacter sp.
AGCACGACCAGGCTTGAAAGAAATAGGGGCATAGTTGTGTCCACCTTCAAAATCAAAACAACCATTGCGTTACTTGCTGTGACTGACAAGAGATCCACCAGCTTCATTAAGGATACGAATGACTTCTTGACGGCACAAAACGTGTTTGGGAAACAAAACTTCATCCAGTTGTTCCCTAGGTTTTTTCCATCTAAGTTTAATATTGCCATCAGAAAAACTGTGGAAGAGAATCTTGTAGGCAACAGTTTCATAATTCCTTAGTGCCTTGGGCGGAATAGTGCAAAGGAAGTTAACTTCTTGAATATACTTCGAGTCAGTTCCAAACTTATTCAATATTTCAATGCCAATTCCAACTGGGTCAACATCGTGGTGGCAAGCAAACACAGCTTCAAAGTAAAGAGCTTCTTCCTTGTGCGCCTTAAAGGCACGTCGAATAGCTCCCACACTAGGAAGGACAGATACCAGGCGGATTGAGCTGTTTAACAGGTGCTCCTCAAACTTGTCATGAGTGCAAACCTTGCAT
>JAOXSG010000755.1 GCA_025800105.1 Cohaesibacter sp.
CATGCCAGTCGAGTGTCCAATCAATTGACGGCGGCGGGCAGGGTTAGAAGGTGTTCTGGGTACATGGCACAATGCCCACCAGCAAAGCACGCAATTGATGAAAACAAACTGAAAATAGCGGAGACGCTGAGAAATAGTAACCCTTCGATCCTCCAAAAGATTTTTTTTGGCATGATACGCTTTTGCCGCTTGCTGGACATGGAATTGGAAGGCCAAAATTTTTTGTTCCAACCCATACCCAATTTACGTGCAACCCAACCATTTCGGCGCAACGTTGCCTGGCAGAACGTGATTCCATGATCAGTCGTGATTATCGAAGGAAATGGACTGTGAGTTGTCAAATCAGCGCAGGCAACACAAAACGTAGCCGATCGTGCGGAGAACAAGATGTCACCTGCAACAGCGTAAATCGATGAGATGCGGCATCCCATTCGACAAATCAAAGCCAAGGCCACCAACTTGCAATCCCCATTTCCGCATGGCAGACTGCAACGCAGTACTCCAGCGCCATGTGTCCTTGAAACT
>JAOXSG010000760.1 GCA_025800105.1 Cohaesibacter sp.
CTGCAAGGCTATGCCTATGACAAGCCGGCAACATTTGAAGAGAACATGACTCTGGGTGAATATCTTCTGACCCCGACACGCATTTATGTGCGCTCAATTCTTGAAGCCCTGAAAGAGAACGATGCAAATGGAAACACATCAATCAAAGGCATGGCACATATTACCGGTGGTGGCTTTGTAGAAAATGTTCCGCGCGTTCTGGCCGATAATCTTGGCGCAGAGATTGATGCGAATGGTTGGGATCTACCGCCTTTATTCAAATGGCTAGCAGAGCTGGGCAAGCTGTCCCACGATGATTTGGCAGCAACGCTGAATTGCGGGATTGGTATGGCTGTGGTTTGTGCACCGGAAGAGGCAGAAAAGCTTGCCGCTATATTCGAAGCGCAAGGCGAAACAGTTTACACAATCGGGCATGTTACTGCACATAACGGTGATGAGCACAGCCGCGTGACAATCAAAAATCAGGATACAGCATGGGCGTAGAGCGTAAGCGTTTCAAGCTGGCTGTTTTCATTTCCGGCCGCGGCAGCAATCTGCAATCTATTATTGATGCTTGCGCACAATCCGATTTTCCGGCGGAAATTGCCGTTGTACTTTCCAACCGTCCCGATG
>JAOXSG010000768.1 GCA_025800105.1 Cohaesibacter sp.
TTCATGCCATACGGCGATCGCTATCTGATTGACCTTGGTATTCTGGTCCTGACCTATATTATGCTCGGCTGGGGGCTGAATATCGTGGTAGGCCTCGCCGGTCTTCTTGATCTGGGCTATGTGGCATTCTATGCCGTGGGGGCCTATTCCTATGCCCTGTTAGCCCATTATTTCGATCTCTCCTTCTGGGTCTGTTTGCCACTTGCCGGTATTCTGGCGGCATTCTGGGGCGTTATTCTCGGCTTCCCCGTTCTGCGTCTGCGCGGCGACTATCTGGCCATTGTCACCCTTGCTTTTGGGGAAATCATCCGAGTGGTCTTGCTCAACTGGTATGAATTTACCGGTGGCCCGGACGGCATCTCTCGTATTCCACGCCCCTCATTCTTTGGGCTGGAATTCAAACGCCGCGATGGCTTTGCCGAATTTTTCGGGCTGGATTATTCCTCCCTTCACAAGGTGATATTCCTCTTCTATCTGATCTTGGCGCTGGCCCTGATCACCAACTTCATCACCATGCGCCTGCGTAAATTGCCAATTGGCCGTGCGTGGGAAGCCCTGCGTGAAGATGAAATTGCCTGTCGCTCCCTTGGCATCAACACCACAAATACCAAACTGACCGCCTTCTCACTGGGTGCCATGTTTGGCGGCTTTGCCGGTGCTTTTTTTGCCACCCGTCAGGGCTTCATTTCGCCAGAAAGTTTCACTTTCATCGAATCGGCCATCATTCTGGCCATCGTGGTGCTTGGCGGTCTGGGCAGTCAGCTTGGCGTTGTCATTGCCTCCATCGTCATGATTGGCGGCTTTGAGGTCTTCCGTGATCTGGAAGAGCTGCGCATGTTGGTCTTTGGCCTGTTAATGGTCATCATCATGATCTGGAAACCGCGCGGTCTTGTCTCCAGTCGCGAGCCATCCGTTTATCTGAAAGAAAAGAAAGCCGTCTCTGGCGATCTGGTTGCGGAGGGTGAAGGATGACATCCTGGAAAGACAACCCAATCCTGACCGTTGAACATCTGACCATGCGTTTTGGTGGTCTGGTCGCGGTCAATGATCTGTCCTTCGAAGTGGGCCGTGGTGATATCACCGCGCTGATTGGCCCCAATGGTGCAGGCAAAACCACCGTCTTTAACTGCGTCACCGGCTTCTATAAGCCAACCGAAGGCCGCATCACCATGAAACAGGCAGGCGGCGACGAATTTCTGCTGGAACGCATTCCCGATTTCGAGATTGCCCAGCGTGCCAAAGTCGCCCGCACCTTCCAGAATATCCGCCTCTTTGGTGGCATGACGGTTCTGGAAAATCTCATGGTTGCCCAGCATAACAAGCTGATGAAAGCCTCCTCTTTCACCATTGGCGGCATTTTGGGCCTGTCCAGTTTCCGCAATTCGGAAAAAGACAGCGTCGAAAAGGCCAAAGCATGGCTGGAACGCATCGAGCTGATTGATCGGGCCGATGACCCGGCGGCTGACCTGCCTTACGGCGATCAGCGTCGTCTGGAAATTGCCCGTGCCATGTGCACCAACCCGGAGCTTCTGTGTCTGGATGAGCCAGCCGCTGGCCTCAACCCAAAAGAGACACTGGAGCTGAACGGCCTTCTGCGCTCCATTCGCGAAGAAGACGACACCTCTGTTCTGCTGATCGAACATGACATGTCCATGGTTATGGAAATTTCAGACCATGTTGTGGTGCTCGATTATGGCGAGAAAATCTCGGATGGTGACGCCAAATTTGTTCAAAATGATCCGCATGTGATTGCAGCCTATCTGGGCGTTGACGACGACGAAGTCGATAGTGTGGAAGAAGAAGTCCATATGGAGCATCATCCATGACCCAGCCACTGTTGAGCCTTCGCGGCGTTAAAACCTATTACGGCAAAATCGTCGCTCTGCGCGGCATCGATATCGATGTCAATCAGGGCGAGATCGTCACCATCATCGGAGCCAATGGTGCGGGGAAATCCACCACCATGATGACCATTTGCGGCGTCACCCGCGCCCGTGAAGGCTCTATCCTCTATGATGGGGAAGACATCACCGATATGCCAACCCACCAGATCGCCCATAAATCGATCGCCCAATCACCAGAAGGCCGCCGTATCTTTGGCCGCATGACGGTGATGGAAAATCTGCAAATGGGCGCAGCAGTCATCGATTACAAACATATCGATGAAGATCTGCGCATGGTTTTTGATCTTTTCCCAATTCTGGAAAAGCGCCAAAGCCAGCGTGGCGGCACTTTGTCAGGCGGGGAACAGCAAATGCTGGCCATTGCCCGCGCTCTGATGTCCCGTCCCAAATTGCTGATGCTCGATGAGCCATCCCTTGGCCTTGCGCCTTTGGTGGTGAAGCAGATTTTCGAGGTGGTCAAAGAGCTGAATGAGCAACAGGGCCTCACCGTCTTTCTGGTGGAGCAAAATGCCTATCACGCCTTAAAACTGGCCCATCGTGGCTATGTGATGATCAATGGTGAAATCACCCTTTCAGGTCCCGGTCGGGAGCTTCTGGAAAACCCGGAAGTTCAGGCCGCATATCTGGAAGGCGGACGGCACTAGGAGGAGTTTTGCTATGTCACTATTTTGGGAAAATTCCTTCGGGGTCTTTTTGCTGGTCACCGTCTTTGTCGGTGGCGGCGCAGCATGGATGGCAGGCAGAGGCATCGCCCTGACCTGGCGTCCCATCAGCCAGATTGTCTTTTATATGATATTGATGGCTGGCTTTGTGCGCTTTTTGCATTTCGCCCTCTATGAAGGCACCCTTTTGAGCCTGCATTATTATCTGGTCGATTTTATCGTGCTGCTGGCCCTGTGCTTTTTGGGGCACCGCTATACACGCACCATTCAAATGACCAGCCAATATCACTGGCTCTATGAAAAGACCTCGCCCCTTAGCTGGCGCGAAAAAGGGGCGTAAGGCACCACAAGATCTGTAATCAGATCAACAAAAGGGAGGGCGATGCGTTGCCCTTCACATTTCAGCCAAAAGAATATGGCATAAAGCCTCTTCATTAACGGTTGGAACAAAATTGGGATTGAAACTTTTAAGCTTTTGAGCCCTAATAACGACAAACCAAAGATGGTTTGCAAACCACACCGAAAAGAGCGATGCGGCCAAACCGCATCGGGAACTAAAACATCTCATGGGAGAGATTTGATGAAAAAAGCACTTTTGGCAGGCGTTGCCCTGGCTTCCACCCTTGCGCTGACCCCGGCTGCCTTCGCTGACATCGTCATCGGCACCGCAGGTCCAATGACTGGCCAATATGCATCTTTTGGTCAACAGATGAAAGCTGGTGCCGAAATGGCTGTGGCTGACATCAATGCCGCAGGTGGCGTCAATGGCGAAATGCTGAAGCTGGAAGTTGGCGATGATGCTTGCGATCCAAAACAGGCTGTTGCTGTTGCCAACCAGATGGTCGGTAAAGGCGCTGTCTTCATGGCTGGTCACTTCTGCTCTGGCTCTTCCATCCCTGCATCTGCTGTCTATGCTGACGAAGAAGTGGTACAGATCACCCCAGCATCCACCAATCCAAAATTCACTGACGAGCGTCCAAACAAAGATGGCGGCACCTACCGCGTTTGTGGCCGTGATGACCAGCAAGGTCTGGTGGCAGGCAAATTCCTGACCGACAATTATGCTGGCAAAAACATCGCCTTCGTGCATGACAAAACCGCTTATGGCAAAGGCCTTGCCGATGCAACCCTTGCAGCCTACAAGGCAAATGGCGGCAAAGAGACCCTGTATGAAGCTTATACGGCTGGCGAAAAAGACTATACCGCTCTGGTTTCCAAGCTGAAGCAGAACAAAGTCGACGTTCTCTATGTTGGTGGCTATCACACCGAAGCAGGCCTGATGGTCCGTCAGATGCGTGAACAGGGCATGGAAACCAAGCTGATCTCCGGTGACGCTCTGGTAACCGATGAATATTGGTCCATCACTGGCGCAGCTGGCGAAGGCACTCTGATGACCTTCTCTCCAGACCCACGCAAAAACCCTGACGCGGCTCCACTGGTGAAAAAGTTCCGCGACAAGGGCATCGAGCCAGAAGGCTATGTTCTCTATACCTATGCTGCCATTCAGACATGGGTTGACGCTGTAAAAACTGCCAAAAGCACAGATTACGAAGCCGTCAACACCGCTCTGAACACAGGTGAGTTCAACACCGTTCTCGGCAAATTGTCCTTCAATGAAAAAGGCGACGTGACCTTGCCAGGTTACGTTTTCTACGAGTGGAAAAACGGTCAATATGACTATCTGAAGTAATCCCCTTCAGCTGGTATGAAAACCAAGGCCCCGATGGTAAAACATCGGGGCTTTCTTTTTATACAAGACAATGCCAGTCTTTCTCATCTTATACCAACGAGCAGAAATAATGACCCATATGACCGGATTTTCTGGGTTTTCTGGCAAGGAGCTTTTGCTGCCATGGTCTGGCTGACCACAAAGCAAGAGCGACGCAGTCCAGAAGGCCCAGAAAACCGGCCTTCGGTGCCTTGAAATGGCTC
>JAOXSG010000794.1 GCA_025800105.1 Cohaesibacter sp.
CATATTCGCCTTGGTCTGCTTTAGGAATGAAGACCAGTGCCTGTGTAGGCGGAGAGACTTTACGGTGTAATATGTTTTGAAAATGGTGCGCTAGAGAGGTCGTTGATACAGAGGGGCAAACCCTCCATGCTGCATATGGTATGCCATCTGCCCCGGGAGCAGAGTCAGGAGAAGTGACAATTGCATGATAAAAGTTATCATGTGTAGGTGGAGGACAAAGAGGGAATGGGGAGGTATGAGATGCGTAATCATTGAGGAGTGAGGACCATACAGGATCGTATGGGCAGGGGCTTTCTTGCCAAAAGGACCTTGTAGCTCTTAAAGCTAAATCCAGATCAGCGGTGGTTTTACAGATCGCCCCAGAAGAAGAGCGGATGACTCCGGTGTGTCGTGCAATTTTAGGAGCAGCTTGGCGACATTTATTCCAAGTGTGAGTAGGAGGGGAGATAAATTGCGAACGGGTAATTGGCCGGTCAGTAGAGGCGAATAATAGATCATATTGCATGAG
>JAOXSG010000810.1 GCA_025800105.1 Cohaesibacter sp.
AGAATCAAACATTTTTTGCGCCTGTCCACTTCCTGAACACTCAGGTGAACTGCAGAAACAAAACATCCCGGTAAGGTTTCACGCGTTGTTTGACCGTGTCGGGCAATCTGTCCCTGGTTCAGTATCGCCCGCTGGCGTGAGATGGTGCTGTAAATGCCGCAAATCCGCGGACAAGTTGTTCAAACCTGAACAAGAATACAGTCCTCCTATAAAGGTAACCTTATGTTTTAATTAAAAACTGACCTTTTTTAGCATAAACGTTTTCAGAAAGCAAGTAATTAAACATCCCAGCGGCCACACGTTCTGTAGTACAGTATCACCTGTGTGAAAACAGGAACATACCGTAAAATCCCGGCTATAAGCCCCCCCCCCCCCCCAACTTATAAATGTAAGGCCAAAGACAACAACATCAAAATACTTTGGTTCTGGCTAACCGGTTAAAAAAATACAGTTCAGTAGGGTGACCAGAACCACAGAAATTGGGTTTGTTCAGGCTGACACAAACAGATGAATAAATGAATGCACCTTAGTT
>JAOXSG010000819.1 GCA_025800105.1 Cohaesibacter sp.
GGAACACAGTTGAACAAAATCCTACGACACTACATCGGACGGCCAGGTCGAAATGAAACCAGGAAGAAATACATCAAGTGCAACGAAGGTGGGTGGGTTCTTCTTGAAGACCTGCTTTCACTGGACTTCATTTGGAAAGACGATAGATACTATCGATGGGAAGAAGAACATGATAGAAGAAATTTCCTGGTGACCAGAAAAGAAAGAATCGGATTGATCGTCGAACTCACAGTTGCCGAGTACAGATTGAAGGGTAAGACGAGATTCCAAATAATGGGACTTGTAGCTGAAGATCAGGGTGACCTGGATGCAATTGTACATCAATACAAAATCCCAAAACCACAGACCGGAACCAACCCATTCGAAGAATTGTATGGAGGGTGGATCATGCCAGTCGCCGTCAGAGCAACAAGCGGGCACTCCAAAGATATTCAAATCCCATTGGAACCCGCCAGCGTCTTCAAAACACTGGATTTGGACTACAAGGCGCATACCACGTGACATCGCCTTCAAGATTGGGATCAATCTTGAGTGATGGGTTAGTTCCAGGAGGTCTGGAAGGGA
>JAOXSG010000829.1 GCA_025800105.1 Cohaesibacter sp.
CCCAATATCGAATGGCCAGTTCAACATGAACAGCGGAATCAGACAGCGTTTGTTTTAGCTTGGCCATTCTGTTGTAATCCCGCTTGGCGGCAGTGATGGATGTAGATCCAATGTAAAATCTGCCGTGTTGATGATAAACAATTCTTTGGTTGGTGTTTTGGAAGGTCCAGTAAAAAGGTAACTTGACATAAACGGTGCATGCAGTGTTGAAGAAAGCAAAAGTATACGTCTCAAGGCTGATCCCTAAGTCTGTCAGTCTTCGCTGCCAGACCATTGTGTTGATACTCTTCGAGGGAAAACCAAACAAAGCAACAAGGTGAAGCAAACCAAGAGACCAAAGGGCAATGTTTTTCTGGATCGCCGGGCCGGGACATGATGAATGATACGAATTAGAAATGCACGGAGGATTTGGATGTCTGAATAGACTTCCTGGGGAGTAAACTGCTGATATGATTGAGCTAGTCACGAAGACATGGCTGCACCGTACGCTATCACTTGTTGCAGGCTCTTTGGTG
>JAOXSG010000832.1 GCA_025800105.1 Cohaesibacter sp.
TGCCTTGAACGCCATGATTCAAGGGCACGTTCAAGTGGAGTTTATGTTGATGCACCGACGAAGAAAAAGAACAAAGACATAAAGATGATTAAAAATGAGAAAAAAGACGCCCAGAGGATAAAAAGGAACCGTGCACGGTCCGATCGGCGCCGTCGCGCTCATCAGCGCTGGATGGCTGCAGAAGAAGCGGTACGCACCAAGATGCAGCGAAGAGGTGGTACACGCAAATGGAGACAAGCTGTGAAGCGGAGATACCGGAGAGATCTCCAAAGAGAAAAACAGCAAAAGAAGAGGCGTCAGGAATTAAACCGCCAGATATGGCAGCGGCTGCAGGCCATTGTGGCCAAAGCGGAGGAGACAGCGACTTCGCTGCTGCAGCTCTCCAACGAGGAAGACAGAACCAGGACTCATCCACCTGGTGAAGAATTAATTGATAAAGCAATGGCGGCTCAGCACTGGGTGGCGATAGGAGAAGAAGATACAAATACAGCGAGGGCCAGTGCTGGGAGGAAGATTTCGGATGGTATGCTGTTTAGAGTTGCTGTCTCGATTGCAGGACGCAGATGTGTTGCGTTGATA
>JAOXSG010000863.1 GCA_025800105.1 Cohaesibacter sp.
CAGCTTTCATAAAAAGGGGGCTCGTATCTTTCATAATAAAGGAATTTATATGCCAGCTTATTTTCATTATGCCTGCCATGTGCGCTCTATTGAAGAAGCGATAACTTTTTATTCCGACCTGCTTGGTTGCCAACAAGGGCGGGCCACTAAAACATGGGTAGATATTGATTTTTTTGGCCATCAGCTTTCCCTTCACTTAGGGGAACCTTTGGCTCCGGCACCCACAGGAGAGGTGGCCGGCGTTAAGGTGCCCATGCCGCATTTTGGTGTGATACTAGAATCTACCAAGTGGCACAAACTGGCTGAAAAACTGAAAGCTGCGGACGTAAACTTCATCCTTGCACCATCAACACGCTTTGAAGACGAAGCCGGAGAACAAAACACCATGTTCTTCACCGATCCATCAGGCAATGCCATTGAGGTGAAAGGTTTCAGGGATTTATCCGCTGTTTTTGCGAAGTGATTCTCTTTTAACCCGCGAACATCTCTGTTGCTGCAACTGCTTTCTGCCAACGCTGTCGCTTTGTTTTCACGCCAGGCATATCATCAGGGGCAAAGCCCTTTTCACAGCGCCAATTGGCACTGATGTCACCGAGAGAATTATATAACCCCGCCCTGAAGCCAGCCAGATATGCAGCGCCCAGGGCTGTTGTTTCCATTACCACAGGCCTTTCCACCGCTATATCAAGAAGTGTGGCAAGATTCGACACCACCCAATCATTCGCCACCATACCGCCATCAACCTTCAATGCTGTTGGTTTCACACCATCTTCCGCCATTGCACCAAAAAGATCAGCTGTTTGGAAACAGACAGATTCGAGTGTCGCTTTCACAATTTCTGCTTTACCGC
>JAOXSG010000753.1 GCA_025800105.1 Cohaesibacter sp.
GATTTAACCGAATATCTGCATGAACAAGGCGTGCGCGTGCGCTATATGCATTCCGATGTTGACACATTGGAGCGGATCGAAATCATTCGTGATTTGCGCCTTGGGGCTTTTGATGTGCTGATCGGCATCAACCTGTTGCGCGAGGGGCTGGACATTCCCGAATGCGCCCTTGTTGCCATTTTGGATGCCGACAAAGAGGGCTTTCTGCGCTCCGAAACCTCACTGATCCAGACCATTGGCCGTGCCGCCCGAAATGCCGATGGCAAGGTTATTCTCTATGCAGATCGCATGACCGGCTCTATGGAACGCGCCATTGGCGAGACCAACCGACGCCGCGAAAAACAAATGGCCTATAACGAGGCAAACGGCATCACCCCGCAAACGGTGAAAAAGAATATCGGCGATATTCTCGGCTCCGTTTATGAGGGCGATCATGTCAGCGTTGACAAGGGTCTGGCAGAAGAAAGCCCGGCCAGCATGGGCCACAATCTGGAAGCCCATATTGCCGATCTGGAAAGCCGCATGAAAGACGCCGCAAGCAATCTGGAATTTGAAGAAGCCGCCCGTCTGCGCGATGAGGTCAAACGCCTGCGCGAAACCGAATTGGCCATTGCCGATGATCCATTGGCCCGCCAATCCTCTATCGAACAACAGGCTGGCAGCTATAAAGGCGAGAAAAAATACGGCCATGCCGCCAATCTGCCCAAAGGCTCACGCATTCAAAAGCCGGAATTGGGCGAAATGGGACCGGGGTCCGATCGCGTCATGCCAAAAGGCGGCAAAGCCTATCCCAAACCCAAAAGGCGGAAGAGCTAGACTGGATAGAGATGGCCAAGTAAGAATGAGAGAAAAGTAAAGTCGAGAGCTTGCTCAACTACATTCAAACTATTGAATATAATAGAATATTACACTTCTTTCATAAAATCTTATCTTGCAATCTAAGCACAAATCCGTATAAAATCTAACAAGAATTAGAAGTGAGTACGATCGTCCCCACCCCCCTCCTACACCCCCGCAGGAGAGCAAGATTAGTACCATTCAACACAGTAAGAGCACCGGACAACAAGAGACTATGTTGGACCAGTTCTCATGCGAGCGGACCAGTGAATATACCAGACCTTTTGCAGCAAGTGCCATTGTTTCATGGCCTTGATGATCAGATAATAGACCATTTCTGTCATCACGCCAATCATCGCCAAATCAAAAAAGGCAGCATGTTATGCGCGCCCGATGATGTCGCCCATAATTTTTACATTATAGAAAGCGGCTGGATTAAACTCTTTCGCGATACACAAGATGGTCAGGAAGCCGTGCTGGACATTGTCACCACCTATGGCATGTTCGGCGAAAGCAGCCTGTTTGGCAAAGACACCTATGGCTGGTATGCAGAAGCGGTCGAAGACAGCAATCTGTTATCCATCCCGGTCAATATCCTCAAAGACGCCATTCAAAACCATCAAATGTTCGCGGTCAACATGATCACCGCCATGTCCGAACATAGACGCCGTTTGGATGGAGAGATTGAGCGCTTCATGTTGCAAAATGCCCCCCAGCGGGTTGGCTGTTTCTTGCTCAAACTCACACCAAAATCAGCATGGGACGGCGACAATCCCTGCCCACCAATCACATTGCCTTACAACAAGGCCTTGGTTGCCAATCGCTTGGGCATGACCCCGGAAACCTTCTCGCGCGCCCTCAAAGCCTTGAAGAAAAATACCAAAATCACCATGAGCAAATCAACCATCGAAATTGAGGACATCAATTCACTGGCCGCATATTCCTGCGAAGCCTGCTCAAACTTCTTCCCTTGTGCAGAAGATACGGACAAGCGGGACTAAGCTCAGGCCTGCTCATCAGCCTTTGCAAGCATATAGAGCCAGGACCAATCAAGACGTTCTGGCTCTTTGATATAGAGATCCCGATTGTCAACAACAGTTTGCAAATAGCTATAATCAAACACCCATTTTTGCGCCTCACAGGAAACAGGCTTTTGTTGCGCCTCAGAGACAACAAGCTTGTCTTGATCAATGTCCAAATCAAGCATGGCTTTGGGCCGATCATCGCGCAGCAAAAATCGCACAGCCTGCCCCTCACTGCCGCTCAAGGCAGCGCTTAAAATATCCCGCGCAACAGAGCCTTCCTGCCCTTTGAGCGAATGATTGCAAATATCCAGATAAGCATGCAGCAAGGCTGAATAATCAGGATTATCTTGCTGTTTGGAACACATCTCGCACCTGCTTTCATAAAAATCATAAGAAAATTGGATTGATACAGAGATAGGGCAAGAACCAGATCAAAACCTTGATACCCGTCAAGCCTTTTTCCAATGCGCCTCATACCAAAGACACAAATATTGCTCACAAACAGCACACATCCACATAGCAAGAATGTGATTCCGCTTTGCCCAAAAGCAGATGATATAAAGATCCAAGACGTAAACTCATGAATAGATGAATTTGGTAGAGACTTTAAAAGCAATGACCGAACTTCTTCTGGCTTATGGTGCCGGCCTTCTGACCCTTATCAATCCCTGTGTCCTGCCCGTTTTGCCAATTGTTCTGGCCTCTGCCCTGTCCCAGAACAAATATGGTCCGCTGGCTCTGGCCGCTGGTCTGTCTGTCTCATTCGTCACATTGGGACTGCTTATTGCCACCCTTGGCCATAGCATTGGCCTGACAGAAGAAAGCCTTGCACGCGCTGGCGCCATATTGATGCTGCTCTTTGGCTCCATTTTGCTAGTCCCGGCATTGGGCAGACGCTTTGAACTGGCCACCGCTGGCATGGCATCGGGCGCAGACAGCAAATTGCATGGCATGGATCTATCCGGCTTTAAGGGCCAGTTTTTGGGTGGCCTGCTATTGGGGGCCGTCTGGTCTCCGTGCATTGGGCCAACTTTGGGCGGTGCCATTGCCCTTGCCTCTCAAGGGCAAAATCTGCTCTGGGCAGCTTTGATCATGATCTTTTTCGCCCTCGGCATTTCCACCCTCATATTGGGGCTTGGTTTTGGTGCCGCCAGCGCCATCCGCACCCGCGCCAATGCCTTGCGCGCTCTTGCCGAAAAATCCAAACCCCTCATGGGCCTGCTCTTCATCACAGTGGGCCTGATGATCCTGTTTAAAATTCACCATCTTCTTGAAGCTTGGGCTGTCCAGCATCTGCCCATCTGGCTTCAGGATCTATCCGTTGCCCTCTAGGACGTAAACTCATAAATCCACTCAAAAGGCTTTCTCATGACACGCACAATCTTTGCAGCATTTCTCGCCTTCTTCGCCATGCTATCCCTTGCTCTTGCCGATCAGAAAAGCGACTATAAACCCGGCCTGATCAAAGAAGCCCTTGCACAAGGCAAAACCGTTTTGGTCGATTATAAAGCCAGTTGGTGCTCCACCTGCGCCCGCCAAGAGCGCGTCATTGACAGCCTGCGCAAGGCCAATCCCGCCTATGACGAAGCCATAACGTTTATCAATGTCGACTGGGATCAATATGGCAATCACGCTGTGACAACCGAGCGCAATGTCCCGCGCCGCTCCACTTTGCTGCTGCTCAAAGGCAATCAGGAGCTAGGCCGCATTGTCGCTGGCACCGCTCAAAGCCAAATCAAAGCCCTGATGGACAAAGCTCTCTAATTTTTCCGCACTATATATCAACGGCATGAAAGCAGACATATCTCTGCTTTCAGCTCTATCAACACATGATAGGAACAATCTTAACCCTTTGGTGTGATTAACCAATTTTAAAGAAGACCCAGCCCGCGCCTTAGCCATTTTGACAAATTATGCTATTGTCCCCCCATCAAAGCATGATGGGAGAGGACCATGCCAAGCAAACCGCAATCACTGAAAATGCGCATTTTTCCAACCAGCCACCGCTTGCTGCTGGAGCGTATTTTGAAGGCAGAATTGCCAAAGGCAACAGGCAAGGTGCTGGTCCTTGGCACTGGATATGATCCCTACGGGCACCTGATCCCCCAAAATTGCACTGTCACCCGCACCGATATCGAAGATCAATATGATATCGATATGGTGGCAGACGCCCATGATCTGCCCTTTGACGATGCCAGCTTTGACACCATCATCGCCATCGAGGTTTTCGAACATTTGCAATATCCGCACAAGGCGGCAGAAGAAGTGCGCCGCGTGCTCAAACCCGGCGGCAAAGCCATGGTCTCAACACCCTTTCTCTTCCGTGTGCATGGCGACCCTTACGATTTCACCCGCTTCACAAAAAGCGGCCTGCAAACCCATTTTGAGAAATTCAGCACCACATCCATCGAAGGCTATGGCAACCGCATCCATGTGATTTGGGACATCATCACAACCTCTTTCCGCTATGCGGCCCTTGGTATGTGCCTGAACCATCTTTTGGCCAATCTCTGGCCCCGCGCCAACAGCTCAGACAGCCCAAGCGGCTATTTTCTGACCGCAACAAAATAGCCCAATAAACAGATCAGCGCAGATCGGAACAAGCAGAAAAATCAGCAACATCCAGCCGGAAGAGCTGATCCTCTTTCTGATCCCCAAACCAGAAAGAGCGGCCCTCGCTGCCCGCATCACAGGCACTTTGCATACGGATCGGCCCTCTGGCGCGAAAATCGATCAACATGGCCCCATTTTTCTTAAACCGATAATCAAAGGTGCCGCCGTCGCATTCCACGCCACAAAAAGTCATCCCATCCTGTTCGCTGCATAGCAAATCCTGCCGCATATGACGGCCATCGCGAAAGCGCACATCCATCAAGGCCCGTTGCGCAGGCGGGCCACCATCTGGCCCTTCAGATAAGGAAAAATGCGTCCCATCATAAGAGCTAGGCCGATGCACAAAGCGTATATGGGTCACTTGTTGATCCCGATTTTTGGCAAGGTGGCTTTTGCTGTAAGCCCGCGCAAAACATTGCTCCTGCGATCTGTCAAAAGCACTGGCAAGCGCCTCACCTTGCCCAAACACAGATAGTCCAAACATTGGCACTCCAAAAAGGGCACCCAAAATCATGCGATGCATCATCTTATAAATTCGCGCCATCTTTCTCTCCCAAAACAGAATCAAAGATCAACTATGACACCACACTCTTGCCATTTTGTGGCAATAGCTGTTCTGTCGCGACGCCAAAGACCGTGCCTGAGCCTAGACAGCACAGAGAGAAAGTTCAAAGGATCCCCACCATGAACAAGCCAACCTTGACCGCAGCAACCCTTGCCGCTGGTTTGCTCTTTTTGAGCATCTTGGCAGATGTGAAAGAAGCCAAAGCCACCGAGCAATGCGGCACGGCCTCTTGGTATGCCCTGACCTCCAAAACCGCATCCGGTGAATATGCCAATCCTGCCAAAATGACAGCCGCCCATAAAAAACTGAAATTTGGCACCAAAGTGCGCGTCAAAAATATGCGCAATGGCAAAAGCGTCATTCTGCGCATCAATGACCGTGGCCCTTTCATAAAAGGGCGCATCATCGATGTCACAAAAGCAGCCGCTGGAAAACTGGGCTTCATCAATGCCGGCACAACCCGCGTCTGCTTTACAATTGTAAAATAAAATCAATTACACTCAAGACGCAGACAATTTAACCGGCTTTTCAAGATCATAGATGCCATCTGTAACGGCATCTATTTGCTTCATCAAAACAGCACGCGCATCATAAAGACCCTGATTATAAAAAGAGGGTCCTAATTCTTCGATGAGAAAATCAAGCAAAAACTCAGCCGGAAACCGGTCAAGGTCCTGATCCATATCTTCACGAAAATAAACCTGCAATCTTTCGACCAACAAAGCGCGCTCGTCTTTGGAAAAGGTAATTTGGCTCATGCCACAGCCTTTCACTCGAAACAGACCAGAGCTTACAATTGCTGCAAAAATGGATTACTTCTGCGCTCTTCGCCAATGGTTGAATGATTACCATGACCACATAAAAAAGTCACATCATCACCCAAAGGCAAAAGCTTGTCACGAATAGAGGCCAGCAAGGTGGCATGATCCCCGCCGGGCAAATCAGTGCGGCCAATGGAGCCATTGAACAACACATCCCCGACAATGGCAAAGCGCGCCTCTTCATTGACAAACACCACATGGCCCGGCGCATGGCCCGGACAATGCAACACATCAAACGCCATCCCGGCAATATCCACCTGATCCCCTTCGCTCAGCCAGCGATCCGGCTCACAGGGTTTGGCCGCAGGAAGACCAAATTGCACCGCCTGATCCGCCACCCGATCCATCAACATCCGGTCAGCCTCATGGGGGCCTTCGACATCCACATCCAGCGCATCCCGCAAATCAACAGCGCCCCCCACATGGTCAATATGGCCATGGGTGATCAGGATCCGCTCAATCGAAATCTTTTCCTCTTCCAGAACAGATAAAATCTTGTCGACATCGCCGCCCGGATCAATCACCACACCTTTGCCGGTCTCTTCATCCCAGATCAAGGTGCAATTCTGCTGAAAAGGGGTTACGGGAATGATGGCAACTTTCATATCTCTATCCTGTCTGATGGCTTGTGTCCCTGCCATGCTTATCTCAGCTCTCAAAAAAATCAAACCCTCTTGCGTCACAAATCAGCAAAGACAAGCCGCAAGTTGGGGTCATAGAAGGGATAGTCAAGACAAAGCCTTGCCAGACAAGAGCAAATAGCCGACGATGAACCAGATGATTCTGCTGGAGGAGAGATCGTCATGACGAAAGGCCGCATCGCCCCTCTCTTAGCTCTGCTATCTGGCATGGCCCTGTCAGCCATGAGCACTGCCAACGCTCAAGATCATACAATTCCCGATATCTTGTTGGACGGCCACCGCCAGACCATGGGCTGCTGGCTTGCCGATATCGACAATCAGGAATTGCTGGAAAAAGCCCTCGTCATTGATTTGGGCGTGCATAAATTTTATGGTTTTGTCTGTTCCAGTGGCCTATCAGGCGATTCCTATCGCTTTTATCAGGTCGAGGATGAGCGCCCCAAATGGGCCAAATTGCTCTCCTTCCCCCAACTGGATACAAAATTGGGCTGGTTCTCAACCACCCAATTGCAAAAGCCGGTCTGGGACCCCAAAAACAAATATCTGCGATCCGAAGTGCCCAAACAGGGCGAGGCCAGCTCTTGCCGCCAATTCTCGCTCTATGGCTGGCAAAAGGGCCATTTTCACATCATACAAGTGGGCCTGTCCGGCGAATGTGAGGACAATACAGGCGGCGACAAAGACCTGATCATCTTCCCCTTTGTCGAAGAGGTGGAAAAAGGTCAGGCAGAAGCCAAAGCCCCCGCTCCAAAAGACTAGAGCCTTGCCATCCTCATGCCTTCTTCAATGTCTGGGAGAAAGACATGCTCTCGTCACATAGACGGTCTGCATGAACATTCACCTCTTGAGCAATTTCAAGCATATTTTCCATTGTATGTTCAACGCTCTGCACCATATCGGTAATCTCTGCCACCGCATTGACCATATTGGATGTCGATTGGGTAGAAGCATAAATTGACTGGGTCAATTCGGCAGAATTATCGCGTTGCTCAATCGTGCGATTGGCAACATCGGCTGCATGGTCAGCCAATTGATGAATGGTGTCAGAAATGCCTTCAATCGCCACAACAGCCTCTTGCGTTACTTTATCAATTTCGCTGGTTTGCCGGGCAATATCCTCTGTTGCTTTCGATGTCCGATCAGCCAATTGCTTGACTTCAGAGGCAACAATGGAAAAGCCTTTTCCAGCCTCTCCTGCACGAGCAGCTTCAATGGTTGCATTCAACGCCAACAGATTGGTTTGATCCGCAACCGCATTGATCAATTCAACAACCTCACCAATCGATTGCGCATTGGTCGATAGCTTGGCGAGAATTTCCCCTGTTTGCTTGACTTCAGAGGCGGCATTTTTGGCTGTTTCCAAAGAATTTTCGGCCCGCACACCAATATCCTGCATCGTCTTGTCCAAGGCCCCACCAAGCTCGGAGATCTGCTCCGCCTGAGTGCGAACCATCGCCCCTTCTTCTTCTGTGGTGGCTGCCTTTTCATTAGAATGGCGGGTCAAATTCAAAGTCTGATCACAAGCAGAGCGCATGGCATCCGCTTGCTTGGACAATCGACCCACAAGCGTGCCAACTTTTTCATCAAACACACCGGACATATGCTGCATTTTTTTCAAGGTTTCAGCAAGAGAGGCAGACTTATTCGCATTCTCCCCTTCCAGCGCCAAACGCTCACGCGAGACTTGTTGCATACGAGAGACTGCCTGCGCCACAACCCCCACTTCGTCCTGACGATCAAGATGCTCGATTTCGCTGGTATGATCGCCTTCCAGAACATCACCAATCTTGACCGCAAGCTGACGCAAAGGCGCGGAGACGCTTTTGCTAATCTTAAACAACAAAGCCAGTGCCAGCACAGAGAAGATCGCAATCCCCCAAATAATATTCCATGCCCGCTCTTCTGCTGCCATCATTTGATCTGTGATATTATTCTTCACCTCAATGACGCCGCGCACATCCCCGACTTTCCAGCCGGTTTTGGGAGAATTGGGGCTGTTATTATGGCAAGCGACGCAGCCTTTAGCCATTTTATCAGCGGTTGCAATGCGCACAAAATTCTGTCCACCTTCGCTCACAAATTCCTTGACGACCCCATCTGAATTTTTCGACAGCTCATCCCAAGCCCGCTGCTGAAAGGCATCCAGCACTCTGGCCTCGCGAAAGGACCATGGATAAGGGCTATAGATATTGATTTCTTCTTTACTGCCCATTTGCGCGGTATAATCGAGCAAAAATGTCGTAGGCGCAGGAACATGATTTGCATGTGCCTGATACTCAGCAGACGGTTTAAGCGCGCCGCTCTTTTTGGCCCGCTTTGCAATATATTCGGTATAGAAAGCCCGCAAGGATTTAAGCTGCTGACTGCGATCAACAGACAAGCGCTCCGCCGAATCCAGCACGGCCTGCTCATTTGCCATTGGCAGATACCAAGCAAGACAAAAAATCAGAATGCCAAACAAAAATGGAATGGGAAGAAGGATTTTCCAAAAGAAGGAACGCCGTATCTCACCTGTTTTATGAGTCATGTTCTGATTGGTCGTCTGCATAATAAAGCCCTGCACACCCTGTTGCCGATGGCCAATCATCACCTATCATCGTTAATGAACCCTTATATCGAGATCACATCATGATAGCTAAGTATTTGAATTAATTAGAAAATAAACAATAACAAAAAGGGCCAATACAACCAAAATTGTAAAGGCCCTTTTAGAACATAGACTTATAAAATTCCAACACGATCAATCACAGGTTCCAACCGAGTGATCGGCGCAAACGCGGCCATCGGGCCATGTTGCCCCGCCCAACAAAGCGGCAGTAAAAATCGCACCTGTAACATTGGAGCCGGTCAAATCTGCCCCACGCAAATCAGCATCCAGAAAATTGGCCTTTTGCAGATTGGTAAAACTCAAATTGGCCCGTTGCAAATTCACTGCGTGCAAATGCGCCCGCTCCAGATTGGCCAAGGTCAAATCGGCCTCTTTGAGATTGGACAATTGCAAAATGGTGCCAAACAGATTGGCCCGGCGCAAATTAGCACGATCAAGACGCATGGTCGGCATAGAGGCATAACTCAAATCCTTGCCTTCCAACTGTGCCTCAATGCGCACAGCCCCCGTGCATTGACTGCCAGCCGTCATCTCGCAAATCATATTCACATCCTGATCCGGCTTAATGACGTCCGTCCATGCCAAAGCAGACTGAACCCCCATCAGCGAGAGCAACGCCCCCGCAGCCCAAACTCCTATCTTGTTCATGCCACCGACCTTTATGTTTGAAAACCCTATGGAACCATAAAAGCCAAATTTGCCCGAAACAGACTTAACCAACATCAATTTATAATTTCAAACAAAAGCAACTACAAAGCCAGATAGAAGCATTTTCATCGCCAAGGCAGAAGAAAAATAACCCGATCACCCTTTTCTATCTGCCTCTTTGCGATTATGGATGGTCCTTCAAACGCATCAAACCATCCCTGCCTGAAAATCTTAAAGGATCTGTCAGCCATGAATTATCGCCATATTTATCACGCAGGCAATTTTGCTGACATTCTCAAGCATTTGATCCTGACACGAATCCTTCTTTATATGGGCAGGAAAGACAAACCCTATTTCGTGCTCGATAGTCATGCCGGGATCGGCCTTTATGATTTGCAAAGCGAGCAAGCGGGCAAGACCGGCGAATGGGAAGAGGGTCTGGGCCGCATCATGGGAGAAAACGCCGCGCCAATCCCGCAAAAAGTCATAGAACTGATGGCCCCCTTCATCGATGCAATCAAAGACTTCAACCCCGATGGCTCCCTATCCACCTATCCCGGCTCACCAGCCCTCATTCAAACGCTGTGCCGCGAGCAGGACCGCTTCACCTTTGTCGAAAAACATCCCGATGATGTGGAAAGCCTTCAAGCCAATATTGGCCGGGATCGCCGCGCCCATATCAAAAAAGATGATGGCTGGGTCTCCTTGCGCTCAGATCTGCCCCCAAAAGAGCGGCGCGCTCTGGTGCTGGTTGATCCCCCCTTTGAGGAAGAGCGCGAATATCAACGCATGATCCACCATTTCCAGCGCGGCTTCAAACGCTTTTCTACTGGCACCTATTGCCTTTGGTATCCCATCAAGGCCCGGCGCGATGTCGAGGAAGCCGTCCAATATCTCAAAGATATGGACCAACCCAATATTTTGCGCGCGGAATTGGTCATCCAGAAAATGGACAATGCCAAACGGCTCAATGGCACGGGGCTGTTCATCATCAACCCGCCCTATTCCCTCTATCAGGAATTGCAAATCCTGTTGCCTTTCCTTGCACAAAGATTGGGGCAAAGCGCCAACCGCCATTATCTGGAGTGGATTTCAGAGCCAAAATAATTAATCTTATCATGCGCGACTGACCCACGATCATGAGAGGCCACCATGCACCCATTGGCACGTTGTCTTATCGCTCTTTTGGCAAATTTAAGCCTGACATCTCTTGCCACAGCGCAACAGGCAGGGGATTTTGACTATTATCTGCTCGCCCTGTCCTGGTCCCCATCCTATTGCGCCGATGATGGCAAAAAGGGCCGCGATAGCCTGCAATGCTATTCTGATCGCCGCTATGGCTTTGTCATTCATGGTCTGTGGCCCCAATATAACAAGGGCTATCCGCAATATTGCGAGACCGGCTTAAAAAAACCGTCCAAAAAGCTGGTCGATCAAATGCTAAAATTCTCCCCCAGCCGTGGCCTGATCCATCATGAATGGAAAAAGCACGGCACCTGCACCGGCTTATCGTCTCTGGACTATTTCCGCCTCGCGGTGAAAAGCTTCAAAAAACTCAACCGCCCCCAAAGCCTTGTTGGCCTTGATCGACCGGCCATGAAAACAACGGCCCAGATCCGCAAGGAAATTCTCGCCGCTAACCCCGATATGCCAGCCGATGGTCTGGTGATCACCTGCAAACGGCAAAAATTGCGCGAAATCCGCATCTGTCTGAGCAAAAACGGCAAGTATAAACGCTGTTCCGCCTCTGCCTTGCGCGGCATGTGCCGCCAAAAAGGCAAATTGCGCATCCTCTCTGCCCGCTGACATGCACCATGTCGCCATATTATAAATTCTGCCTCTCTTTTCCAAGGAAGTCTCATGAAACTGCGTTCTTCTCCCCCCTCTCCCTTTGGCCGTAAAGTGAAAATTGCCGCCAAATTGCTTGGCCTTTACGATCAGATCACAGTGGAAAATGGCGACACCAAAGACCCGCAGGACGATCTGCGCCAGCAAAATCCCTTGGGCAAAATTCCCATCCTCATTCTGCAAGATGGCGACTGCATTTACGATTCTCGCGTCATTCTTGACCATCTGGACGAGCTGGCAGAGGGATCCCTCATCCCCAAAGACAGCACAGAGCGCCGCAAAGCCCAAACCCTGCAAGCGCTAGCCGATGGCCTAATGGATGCCTCTATCCTGATTGTCTATGAAACCCGTATGCGCCCGGACAATGAACGCAGCCCCAGCTGGATTGACTATCAGAGCGAAAAAGTCACCCGCAGCCTTGAGCATCTTGAGCATCAATGCGCAAATCCTCAAAGCGGCCCTGAACTCAATCTGGAAACGGGCCTGCATGTGGGCCATATCGCCCTTGCCTGTGCCCTTGGCTACCGCGATTTGCGCTTTGGTAGTGATTGGCGCACCACCTATCCCAATCTGGCCACATGGCTGGCCGCGTTTGAAGCAAAAGTCCCCGCCTTTGCACAAACCAAATTCGACCCAGACGCATAAATGCCCCATAGCATAACCCCAGCATAAGCCAATAAAGAGGCCCCCATGTCACTCAGCCGCATTCCCTCCATTCAATCCAACCGCCATGTCAAATCTGGCCAGATTGCCGATGATATCGATTTCGAGATCAAAGGCAGTGAAATGCAATTTGTCGAGATTGAACTCGATCCCGGGGAATCCGCCATTTCAGAAGCCGGTGCCATGATGTTCAAACATCCCGCCATCGAAATGAGCACCGTCTTTGGTGATGGGTCCGAGCAACAGGGCGGCTTTTTTGGAAAATTGGTCGGCGCAGGCAAACGTCTGATCACCGGCGAAAGCCTTTTCACAACCGTCTTCACCCATACCGGCACAGGCAAAGTGCGGGTGGCCTTTGCCGCCCCCTATGCCGGTCATATCGTGCCTTTGAAGCTGGATGAATTTGGCGGCACCATAATCGCTCAAAAAGACAGTTTTCTGGCGGCGGCCAAGGGCGTCTCCATCGGCATTCACATCCAGCAGCGCGTCATGACCGGTCTGTTTGGTGGCGAAGGCTTCATCATGCAAAAACTGGACGGCGACGGCTGGGCCTTCATTCATGCAGGTGGCACCATCATTGAAAAAGAGCTGGCAGCAGGTGAAGAGCTTCATGTCGATACAGGCTGTATCGCAGCCTATACCGCCGGGGTCGATTTCGATCTGGTGCAGGCAGGCTCGGTCAAAAGCATGATTTTTGGCGGCGAAGGAGTCTTTTTCGCCAAACTCAGAGGCCCCGGCAAAGTCTGGCTTCAATCCCTGCCTTTCTCACGCCTTGCAGGCCGCATGTATATGTCCATGCCACAAGGCGGCGGCGCACGACAGGGCGAAGGCTCAATCCTTGGCGGCATTGGCGACATACTCGACGGCGATTAGGCCATAGACTGATAAAGAAACAAAAAGCAGCAGACTTTGGCGATCAGCACAAAGTCTGCTATTTTTCAATTTAATCTGCGGATGCCGTGCAACAACGGTTTCAAAGCTCTGCCCAACCCCCTATATAAGGGCAAGACTCAAGGCATAAAACTCAAGGCATGGCGGATGACAAACCAGCTTGTCTGCCCAAAACCAGTGAAAAATGGACCAGTGCTGACACATGCTCATGTATTTTAGTTTGATTGGCGGGCTCGTGCTGTTGCTTGTGGCAGGCGATCTTCTTGTAAGAGGCGCCATTGCCCTTGCCACCCGTTTTGGCATCCCCCCTTTGGTCATTGGCCTGACCATTGTTTCCTTTGGCACCTCTGCCCCAGAGCTGATCATTTCTCTAAATGCCGCCTTTGAAGACGCCCCCGGCATTGCCATAGGCAATGTGGTTGGCTCCAATATCGCCAATGTCTTGCTGGTCTTGGGCATGCCCGCCCTGATCCGTGTCACCCAATGCTCTGAGAGCGGCACCCGCTCATCCACCGTCTTTATGATGGCAGTCTCTATCATTTTCACCGCCCTGTGCTGGCAAGGCGTGCTGGACATCACCGCAGGCGTCATTCTTCTGGCTTTGCTTGCCTTCTTCCTGTCATGGACCGTCTGGACCTCCCGACGCGCCCAAAATAGCCAAGGCAGCGATTTGCTGGATGAGGATCTGCTGGAAGAAGCCCCCAAAAATCTGGGACTGGCCATTCTGTTCACCATTGTTGGGATGATCGGCTTGCCAATTGGTGGCCATTTCACCATTGAAGGGGCCAGCAGCATTGCCCGCACATGGGGCGTTTCTGAGGCGGCCATCGGCCTGACCATTGTCGCCATTGGCACATCTCTACCCGAGCTGGTCACTACAATGGTTGCCGCCATCCGCAATCAATCCGCTGTGGCAATTGGCAATGTGGTCGGCTCCAACATTTTCAACATTCTGGCCATTATGGGCGTCACAGCAACGGTGATTGACATTCCCGTACCAGAGGAAATTCTGGAATTTGACCTCTGGATCATGCTGGCAAGCTCGGCACTGATGCTGCCTGTTGCTCTCTATTGTATGCAACTAACCAAAATACGCGGTATTGCCATGCTCATGGCCTATACCGCCTATATCATACTGGTCTTTGAGCATTAAGAACCAGACTTAGAAGTCAGATCACTCTGATGTGAAGGCAGCCGGAAAAGACCGGCTGCATTTCGCCTTTTCTGTCTATCAAATCCCGCATAAACTGGTGACATGAGCGATCAGCCTGACGATATCCAAAGCAATCAAGACACAGCACCAGAGCCAAAACCAACCGGCTTTGGCGTGATTGCCGATTTTGTGCGCCACTTGCCAAACACGCCCGGCGTCTATCGCATGCTGGATGCACAAGACACGGTGCTCTATGTCGGCAAGGCACGCGATCTCAAACGCCGCGTCTCCAACTATGCCCGCCATAGCAATCAGAGCAACCGGATCTTGCGGATGATCCACCTCACCGCATCGATGGAATTTGTCAATACAGCAACAGAAACCGAAGCCCTGTTGCTGGAAGCCAATCTGATCAAGCGTTTGAAGCCGCGTTTCAACGTGCTACTGCGCGATGACAAAAGCTTCCCCTATATCGTCATTGGCAAGGATCACCCGGCCCCACAAATTGCCAAACATCGCGGCGCCCGCAAACGCGATGCAAAATATTATGGCCCCTTTGCCTCGGCCAGCGCCGTCAACAAAACCATCCATACGCTGGAAAAAGCCTTTTTGCTGCGCACCTGCACCGATTCTATGTATGACAGCCGCACCCGCCCTTGCCTGCAATATCAAATCAAACGCTGCTCTGGCCCCTGCACCGGAGAAATTTCCCAGCCCGATTATGCAGAGCTGGTACAACAGGCCCACCAATTCCTCTCTGGCAGAAGTCAGGATCTACAAAAGGAAATGGCCGATCAGATGCAGGTCGCCTCTGACGAGCTGGATTTTGAGCGTGCCGCCATTTTGCGCGATCGCATTGCCGCCCTCACCCAGATCCAGTCCCATCAGGGCATCAACCCCCAAAGCCTGCAAGAAGCCGATGTCTTTGCCTGCCATCAGCAAGGCGGCCAGACATGCATTCAGGTTTTCTTCTTCCGCACCGGGCAAAATTGGGGCAACCGGGCCTATTTCCCACGGGCTGACAAAAGTCTGGATGAAGTCGATATTCTCAGCCCCTTTCTGGTGCAATTTTACGACAACAAGCCCATCCCGCGGCAAATTCTTGTCTCCCATGATTTGCCCGAACAGGATTTGATCAGCGAGGCCCTCACCTCCCGTTCCGAGTTCAAAGTACAATTGCTCAAACCACAGCGCGGCGAAAAAAAGGAGCTGGTCGAACAGGCCCTGACCAATGCTCGCGAAGCATTGGGGCGGCGTCTGGCAGAAACCGCCTCGCAACAAAAGCTCTTGCAGGGATTGGCAGACATTCTGGATTTGCCAACGCCCCCCAACCGCATCGAAGTCTATGACAACAGCCATATTCAAGGCACCAATGCCGTCGGCGGCATGATTGTGGCAGGCCCTGAAGGCTTCATGAAAAATCAATATCGCAAATTCAACATCAAGTCAGACAGCATCACCCCCGGCGATGATTATGGCATGATGCGCGAAGTCATGACCCGCCGTTTCTCACGCCTGCTTAAGGAAAATGGCCCCCGCCCAAACCAACAAACAGAAGAAACGAACCCGGACTTGCCACCCGCTAACGATGCCCCCCCATGGCCCGATCTGTTGCTGATTGATGGCGGCCTTGGCCAGCTGAATACAGTCAAAGAGACATTAGCCGAGCTTGGCATTGAGGATTTGCCGCTGGTCGGCGTCGCCAAAGGACCGGACAGGGATGCAGGACGGGAAAAATTCTTCATGCCCGGACGCGACAGCTTCATGTTGCCCTTACGCGACCCCGTTCTCTATTATATTCAGCGCCTGCGCGATGAGGCCCACCGTTATGCCATCGGCAGCCATCGCACCCGCCGATCCAACCAGATCAGCAAAACCGGCCTTGATGATATCCCCGGCATTGGCCCGGCCCGAAAACGCGCCCTTTTGCACCATTTTGGCACCGCAAAAGCGGTCACCAATGCAGCCCTGTCAGACTTGCTGGCCGTAGAAGGCATTTCTGATCAAATGGCCCGCACCATTCACGCCTTTTTCCAAAATGACTGACCTCTGCTCCGCCGCGCTAAAAAGACAGAGCAGAAGATAACAATAAGTTATACAAAGCCTTTGATAAAAAAACAGCTCCGTCCAAGAGCCTGTAACAAGTCGCATTGACCTGACCCATAGATCATGCTTTGAAGGAAAGCAGTACAATGCCACTCTGGCAGACATAAAGGACCAAAGCTTTTAATGAAAAAGTCAACCACCTTCAGCCTGCCAAACATCCTGACCTATGGCCGCATTCTGGCAGTTCCTGCTCTGGTGATCTGTATGCTTTGGCCAGATTCAGACACGGCCCGCTGGACAGCGCTTGGTATTTTTGCCGCTGCCGCCATCACCGATTTTTTCGACGGATATCTGGCCCGCATTCTCAATGTTCAGTCCGCTTTGGGCAGAATGCTAGACCCAATCGCCGACAAATTGCTGGTCTCCATTTCCATTTTAATGCTGGCCGCCGCCGACACCTTAAAAGACTTTCACCTCTGGGCAGGGGTCATCATCCTGTGCCGCGAAATTCTTGTCTCAGGCTTGCGCGAATTTTTGGCTGAATTGCAGGTCAGCGTTCCCGTTACTCGCCTTGCCAAATGGAAAACCACCGCCCAACTGGTCGCCCTTGGCTTTTTGCTGGCAGGCCCCGCGGGCGACAAGGTGCTGCCCTTCAACACTGAAATCGGCCTGACCCTGTTATGGATTTCTGCCCTGCTGACCCTTTATACCGGCTATGATTATTTCCGGGCAGGCATTCATTATTTGCTAGATGATTAATCTCAAGACAAGCATCGTGAAAATGGTCTAAACTTAACAAACCCTTTCAAAGGAGTGATAAGAAAAGGACCAGCTCATGAAATTGATCTATTTCGCCTGGATCAGAGAACGCCTTGGCATAGAAGAAGAAGACATTACCCTGCCGGACACAATCAAAACCGTGCAAGACCTTCTGACATGGCAGCAAAATCGCGATGAAATCTATGAAGGAGCTTTTGCAGATGCCGACACCATAAGGGTCGCTCTGGATCAGTTTCACGCCGAGCGGGACGACCCGATCGAAGGCGCAAGCGAAATTGCCTTCTTTCCGCCCATGACCGGCGGTTAAAAAGAGCCACAGATCACATGACAGTCAGCTTACAAACAGGCGATTTCGACATCGCAACCGAAATGGATGCGCTGAGCAAAGGCGATACCAACATCGGGGCCGTGGTAACTTTCACCGGCTTGGTGCGCGATATGGTAAAAGATGAGCGCATCCTTGATATGACGCTGGAACATTATCCCGCCATGGCACAAGCAGAGCTGGAGCGCATCGAACAGGAAGCCAACAAACGCTGGCCCCTGAACGGCACACGCATCATCCATCGCTTTGGCACACTAAAACCCGGCGACCGGATCGTGCTGGTCATCACCGCTTCCTCCCATCGGCAAGCGGCCTTTGAAGCAGCGGAATTTATCATGGATTTCCTCAAAACCCGCGCCCCTTTCTGGAAAAAAGAAAGGCTGGAAAAAGGCGATAGCGGCTGGGTAGAGGCCAAAGACAAGGATGATGCGGCACTGGAGCGTTGGCGCCTATAAGTGCCCGATTTAAAAGTCTCTGTCTGAGACTTTTAGGCCGCATATCCATCCCTCTCCCCCTCCCAAACCGCCCACGAGGGTACCATGACGGGTGGTCTGAAAAGGGGGAGAGGGATGGCTTAGGACTTTTAAATCAGGCTCTGAGAGCCTGATTTAAAATCAACCAAAAGCCGCTAACCTAAAAGGGAAAGCGGCTTTTTATCTTTAAATCCAGTCTCTTAGACAGCCTTTTATTCAGCGGCAACCGCTGACGGGTTCACCTCTGCGGTATAATCATCCATCAAGGCTTTGGTGATGTCGCCCGGCGTGAAATTATAAGTGTCGATTGAAGCAACCGGCGTGACCTCAACGGCAGTCCCTGTCAGGAAGCATTCTTCAAAATCGCCCAATTCTTCAGGACGGATTTTGCGCTCAATCACCTCAATACCGCGGCGTTTGGCCAGATCAACCACCGTCTGGCGTGTGATCCCGTTCAAGAAACAATCCGGCGTCGGGGTATGAATGGCCCCATCCTTGATGAAGAAAATATTGGCACCCGTTGCCTCGGCAACATAGCCCTCAAAATCCAGCATCATGGCGTCATTATAGCCCTCTTTCTCCACTTTATGTTTGGAGAGCGTACAAATCATGTAAAGACCGGCCGCCTTGGCAACGCAAGGAATGGTACGCGGATCCGGGCGACGCCAGTCAGCCGTTTTCAGACGCAGGCCTTTCAAACGATCTTCGGGCGAGAAGTAAGACGGCCATTCCCATGCAGCAACAGCAACATTGATTTTATTGGACTGCGCCGAAATGCCCATCATCTCTGACCCGCGCCAAGCAACCGGGCGCAAATAAGCATCGGTCAGCCCTTCTTTTTCCAAAATCTCAACCTGAACGCGGTTCAGCTCTTCCTGGCTATAGGGAATGTCAAAGCCAAGCAGTTCAGCCGATTTATAAAGGCGCTCGGTATGTTCTTCGAGTTTGAAAATCTTACCGCCATAGGCGCGCACACCTTCAAACACAGACGAGGCATAATGCAAGCCATGAGACAGAACATGCAATTTGGCATCTTTCCAGTCCACATACTCGCCATTGTACCAAATATGTCCTTCACGCTGATCAAATGATGGTCCAGCCATTTTCTCTCTCCTGGTACAGCAGCCCCTGTGTTGAAAGGGCAGAAGCGGCACAAACGATAGCAAAGGCTATGGTCATGCCAGCTAGAAAACAAAACAAGATTTTTATGAAAGCGCAAGAAATCCAATAGAATTTTTGCATTCCTTTCGTAAAAGCTCGAAATAAGTAACAAACAAACTCAAATAAGTCAATAATACTGACATATTTTTTTGACCCATAACCCCTTGCACACAAGGAGGGCATACAGATTCACGTTTATTTCAGAAAAGACAGGAAAAATCATTCCCATAAAAAGCACAAAACGTTAGGCTCAGGCCACATTCAAAGCCCCAGATTATAAAGCATGGCAATGACAGAGAACGACCCCGATCAAAATATCGATATGATCACCTTTCCCATGTCAGAGAAAGACGGGATTTCCTTTGAAATCATAGAGCTGCTTTTCTTCGCCTATCGCGATTTTGTGGCGGACCCCGATTCCATGCTGGCAGGCATTGGCTATGGCCGCGCCCATCACCGGGTTTTGCATTTCGTCAATCGCAAACCCGGCATTCCGGTTGCCCATTTACTGGAAATTCTCAAAATCACCAAACAAAGCCTGGCAAGGGTGCTCAAACAATTGATCAAGGATGGCTATATCGCCCAGCAAACCGGCCCCACAGATCGACGCCAACGCCTGCTTTTTCCCACGCAAAAAGGCCGCGAGCTGGCCTTGCAACTCTCCCATTGTCAGGCAAAACGCATTGATCAGGCCCTTGCCACCTTGCCCGACCAAACCAAGGAAACAGCCAAAGCCTTTCTCTATTCTCTGATAGAACAGGACGATCGCCCATTGGTGCGCCAATTGAATGACACATCAAAAACGCCGAACGAAAAACTGTAAGAGACTGATTTACAAATCTTTTACCAGCCCTCTCCCCCTCCCAAACCACCCGTCATGGTACCCTCATGGGCGGTTTGGGAGGGGGAGAGGGCTGGACATGCAGCCTAAAAGTCTCACTCAGAGACTTTTAAATCGGGCACGAAGACTTTGTAAGAAACAGAAAGCTTTCGTGCTTTGACAGCACGGGCATAAAGCGTGCTAGGCTCAAGTCACCCGACGACACAGGCCACCCCAAAATAGGCAACATCATCATGGCCCCAACAAAAACCCTGCCAGACAATGCCCAGCATCTGCTGGTGATTGACGATGACAGCCGCATCCGCTCTCTTTTGCAAAAATACCTCACCAACAATGGCTTTCGCGTTTCCACCGCCCAAAATGCTGCAGAAGCGCGCAAAACCATGCAGGGCCTGTCTTTTGATCTTTTGATTCTTGATGTGATGATGCCCGGAGAAAGCGGCATGGACTTTGCCGCTTCCTTGCGCGAGCAGACACACACGCCCCAAGACACCATTCCCATTCTGATGCTCACCGCAAGGGCAGAGAGCGAAAGCCGCATTCAGGGGCTGGAAATTGGCGTCGACGATTATCTGGCCAAACCCTTTGAGCCACGCGAATTGCTGCTGCGCATTCAAAACATCCTCAAACACCATATGGCCAACAAGGCAACAACCATTGACCAAGTCTCCTTTGGCCCCTTCCAGTTCAAACTGGACCGTCAAGAGCTGCTCTGCGGCAATGACATCATCCGCCTGACCGACCGCGAACGCGAATTGCTGGCCCTGTTCGCCGCCCAGCCCGGCGCAACGGTCACCCGCACCGCTCTGGCCGGAGATGACGGCACGGGCGAGCGCACGGTTGATGTGCAGATCAACCGCTTGCGCCGCAAAATCGAACCAGACCCATCCAATCCGATTTACTTGCAAACAATCCGTGGTATTGGCTATCGTCTCCTGACTGATTAGAGCATATTTTTCGAAAAATGTATGCGGTTTTCGGATAAAAATATGCTTGGAAACAAAGCCTAGAGCATTTTGAATAACTACGTGTTTATTCAAAATGCTCTAATCGCAGGACTCAAACGGTAGCAATGAACAACGAACACGGACATGAAACGCAAAGCAGGAAAATGCCCACAGACAATGACAACTTGTCTGGCATAGCGAAAATCCTGCACTTTTTGCTGACCATTCGCCAGATCTGGCGGCAATTTGCCCGTTTCATCGCCCGTATGATGCCCAAAGGCCTCTATGGCCGTTCCCTCATCATCATTGTTGCACCAATGGTGATTTTGCAATCTGTTCTGGCTTTCGTCTTCATGGAGCGCCATTGGCAAACCGTCACCAACCGCCTGTCAGAAGCGGTCACCCGCGATATTGCCGCCATCATTGCAGTGATTGAACATTATCCACAAGATCAAGACCATCAAACCATCATCCAGATCGCCAAAAACCAGATGGATCTGAATGTTGCCCTGCTGCCCGCTGGCCCTTTGCCCCCTCCCGGCCCCAAGCCCTTTTTCAGCTTGCTGGATCGCGCCTTATCGCAAAAAATCACCAGCCAGATCGGCAAACCCTTCTGGATTGACACAGTGGGCAGATCCAATCTGGTCGAAGTACGCATCAAGCTGGACACCGCAACCTTGCGCGTTTTCACCCGCCGCAACCAGACTTATGCCTCCAATTCTCATATCTTTCTCATCTGGATGTTGGGCACGTCTTTGGTGCTGTTGATCGTTGCCATCCTGTTTTTGCGCAATCAGATCCGCCCCATTCAGCGCCTCGCCTCTGCTGCCGAACAATTTGGTAAAGGTCAGGAAATCGCCAATTTCCGCCCCACCGGCGCGCGCGAAGTGCGTCAGGCCGCCCATGCCTTTCTGGAAATGAAAAGACGGATCGAACGCCAAATCGAACAACGCACCACCATGCTGGCCGGTGTCTCCCACGATTTGCGCACAGTGCTGACCCGCTTCAAATTGCAATTGGCCCTGTTTGAAGATGAACCAGAAGCCCGCGACATGCAGCGCGATGTCGATGAAATGCAGCATATGCTGGAAGATTATCTCGCCTTTGCAAGGGGAGTGTCGGCAGAAAAATCCACCACCATCGCCATTCCCGATCTGTTGGCCGAATTGAGCAACGACGCCACACGATCCGGCAAAGAGCTGGATGTCAGCCATATAGGCCAAACCGATGTTGCCATTCGCCCCCAAACCATGAAACGCTGCCTAACCAATTTGATCAGCAATGCCCTGCGCTATGGCAATCTTGTCAAAGTCCAGTCCGAGCAAAGCACCAATTGGTGGACCATCACCATTGACGACGATGGCCCCGGTATCCCGCAAGAGGAATGGGAAACGGTCTTCAAACCCTTTTATCGGCTGGATACAGCCCGCAATCAGGACATTTCAAGCACCGGCCTTGGCCTTGCCATTGCCCGCGACATTGCCCGCGGCCATGGGGGCGATATCAAATTATGCGACAGCCCAAAGGGCGGCTTGCGCGCAACATTGCGTATTCCTGTTTAAAGCCTGATTTAAAAGTCCTAAGCCATCCCTCTCCCCCTCCCAAACCACCCGTCATGGTACCCTCGTGGGCGGTCTGAAGGGGGGAGAGGGATGGATATGCGGCCTAAAAGTCTCAGACAGAGACTTTTAAATCGGGCACTTAGGCTCATCAATGAAGGCGCGACCCATTGGGCACAGGGCGCTCTAGCGCTGAAAGCACAATATCGCCATTCTCATCGCTATAGCCCAAGGTCAAAACCTCAGACATGAAAGGGCCAATCTGACGAGGGGGGAAATTTACCACGGCCATGACTTGCCGCCCGACCAAATCATCACAGGAATAATGCACGGTGATCTGGGCAGAGCTTTTCTTGATGCCAATCTCATCGCCAAAATCAATTTTCAGCTTATAAGCAGGCTTTCTAGCCTGCGCAAATTCTTGCGCCTCCACAATGGTGCCTGCACGAATATCAACTTTGAGAAAGTCATCAAAACTAATCTCGGCCATCATCCCCTCCTAATATCAAAAGCAGGGGTCATGGTCCGAAAAAGCATCAAGAAACTCAAGATGCAGGCGCAAGCTCCGCCCCTTCATCCACAACCGGCTCATGAGGAGCAGACTGCTCGTCTTTTTTGGTAGAGCAACCACAAGAGGATTTGGATCGACAAGAACAACGACGCAGACGCTTCAATCCACAAAACAGCTTTTCTGTTTTGCGCAAAGTCCGCTCCCCTCGCTTCAAGACCTTATCCAAAACAGCCATGGTCTTGGCCATATCCTCGCTCTCATCCTCAAGCCAACAGGAAAAAGCACGGCCATAGGCAAGCAAAGCCCCTTTGTTGCGAATTTGGCCCATCACCCCAGCAGAGGTAATATGCGCCATATCCATGATCCATTCTGCACTCAGCGCCGACAAGGCACATAAATGCAAGGCAAGCTTGGGGTCATAACGCGCCGCTTTGGAGAGCGCCACAATCAGGGGCCGGTGCGGCTGCATCGCATCAAACCGCCCCATCAAGACATCAAACAAGCGATCACGCGCAGGCTCATCCGCCAAATCCGCGTCAAAATCCTCCAACATCGCCGCATCAATACGGCGGATCAAAGCACTGACATAAGAAAAGCGGCTGGGATAATGGCGATAGGCTTCTGCCAGCTCAATGTCGGCACCATGGGCAATGCGCGCACAGGATATATGCGCCCAACCATGCTCAAGAACCGCACGCTCGAATTGCTCAAACAAACGATTGCCAATGTCCTGCGTCATGATAAGCCCTCCTGCCAATATCTGATATTGATACGCCTGATGTCTGTCACCAGATCAGATGATAGCACAAATCCGGCAGCAAAGAGACAACAGCGCAAGATTAAGCGCAGAGACTTTTAGCTCTCCTCAGCCTTTTTGCCTTCCAAGGCATCAAGGCGGGCTTTCAATGCGTCATTTTCATCCCGCGCCGCAATGGCCATGGCTTTAACTGCATCAAATTCGTCACGGGTCACAAGATCCATATCCCCAATCAAGCGCTCAATCTGGGCGCGGAACATATTTTCAGCTTCCCCGCGCACCCCTTGCGCAACGCCTGCGGCATCATTCATCAATTTGGCAAATTCATCGAACAAACGATTATTCACGTGGGTCATAATCCGGCTCCTTCATCGCCATAAACTCTAAAATCTGGGCTTCAATCAGCCCATAAGCCCATCTACCCCCAGATATAAGGATCAATCGTGATTTCACAATTGATTTTTACGACTTTCTCTTGACTTGTCGCCGCAATCACCACAAATCCTAGATCATCAATTGATCAAAAGGCCTGCCCGTGACGCTTTATGCCATTCCTTTTCCCAGCATCGACCCAGTGCTCTTATCCTTGGGGCCGTTTCAGATTCGCTGGTATGCTCTGGCCTATATCGCTGGCATCTTGTTGGCATGGCATTATATGAAACGCACCGCCCGCCAAACACACCTCTGGCCCAACAGCAAAAGCCCGGCAAGTGACGTGCAGATTGATGATTTCATCCTCTGGGCCACCCTTGGCATCATCATTGGCGGCCGCCTTGGCTATGTGCTTTTTTACAATCTGGACGCCTATCTCGCCAATCCATCGCAAATCATCGCCATCTGGAAGGGCGGCATGTCTTTTCACGGTGGCTTTGCCGGGGTCATGCTTGCCTTACTGATTTTTGCAAAGCGCCAATCAATATCCCTGTTATCGGGGCTGGATCTAGTGGCACTGGGCGCGCCCTTTGGCCTGTTTTTTGGACGCATCGCCAATTTCATCAATGCCGAATTATATGGCCGCATCACCGATATGCCATGGGGGGTAATCTTCCCCAATGGTGGCCCTTTGCCACGCCATCCAAGCCAATTATATGAAGCAGCATTGGAAGGCCTTTTGCTATTCATCATCTTGCGCATTTTGAGCCATAACAAACAAGCCCTGCAAAAGCCGGGGCTGATCGCGGGCACTTTTGCACTGGGCTATGGCCTCTTTCGCTCCTTTGTCGAACTGTTCCGAATGCCAGATGCACAACTGGGCTTTTTAACCGCTGGCACCACTATGGGCATGTGGCTATCCGCCCCCATGATCCTAGCCGGGGCGGCCCTGATGCTTTATGCCACAAAGAAAAAACAGCAATAAAAACAAACCATAACAGGATAAGCCGCTCCATGGGTGACACCCTCTCCCTGACAGATCGCATCAAACGCATGATTGCCCTGCAAGGCCCAATGGATATCGCAACATTCATGGCGCTGGCGCTGGCAGACCCCGATCAGGGCTATTATATGACCCGCGATCCGTTCGGCACACAGGGCGACTTCACCACAGCACCGGAAATCAGCCAGCTTTTTGGCGAAATTCTGGGTGTCTGGATGCTCTATCAATGGCATCAAGCAGGCAAACCAAACCCGTTCCATCTGGTTGAACTGGGGCCGGGGCGCGGCACCCTAATGCGCGATATGGTGCGCGCAATCTCCCAAGACCAGACCGCCAGCAACGCCCTCACCCTGCATCTGGTCGAAACCAGCCCGGTGCTGAAAATATGCCAACAAAAAACCCTTGCAGCCCTGCCCTGCCCGCTGCGCCATCATGACAGCATAGAAAGCCTTCCCAGCGATCCACTCTTTACCATCGCCAATGAATTTCTGGATGCCTTGCCCATCCATCAATGGATCTATCACAAAGAAACCTGGCATGAACGCGTCATTGGGCTGAACCAAGCGGGCGAGCTGGCCTTTGGTTTGGGCGCAACAAGAGACATTGGCAGCCTACCCCCCCCAACACCCCCCAAAGATGGCAGCATCTGGGAGCATAATCCCCTCGGCGAAGCCATTTGCCAGCAGCTTGGACAAAAGATAGGCCAACAGGGCGGCGCGCTTCTCTTGATTGATTATGGATATGAAAAACCAGCCCTAGGCGATAGCCTGCAAGCACTCAAAGACCATCATTATACCCCGATATTGGACGAGATTGGCAATCAGGATTTAACCAGCCATGTCAATTTCCACGCCATGCAACAGGCGGCCTGCCATAATGATAAGCAAAACACACATGCCCCTGCCCTCTCAGCCCATCTGACCAATCAGGGCAATTTTTTGCTGCAAATGGGCTTGCTCGAACGCGCCGGGCAATTGGGCGCAGGCAAAAGCCATCAGGACCAAGAAAGCATCCGCGATGCCGTGGAGCGCTTGGCCGCCCCAAACCAAATGGGCACTTTGTTCAAAATATTGGCAATCCTGCCAACAGGAATCGACGCTCCCGGATTTTAGAATTAGTCTATCCTTTCAAGAGTACCCATCCCAACCGTCCCGGAGACGCCCTCATGTCCTTGCATCATCCGACATTCACGCATATGCACGCAATCCGTCATGGCTTTTTCACCCGCTCTGGCGGCAAGTCCAACGGCCTGTATAAAAGCCTGAATTGCGGATATGGCTCAGACGATGACCGCGACAGAGTAAGCGCCAACCGCGCCTATGTGGCAGAGCAGCTCACAGTCACCCCAGATCATTTGCTCACCGCCTATCAGGTCCATTCTGCCAAAGCCCTGATCGTTGACCAACCCTTTGAGAGCGAAGAGCGTCCCCAAGTGGATGCCCTTGTCACCAACAAACCCGGCCTTGCCGTTGCCGTATTGACCGCCGATTGCGGCCCGCTTTTGCTGGCAGACGAGCAAAACCGCGTGGTCGCCGCCGCCCATGCGGGCTGGAAAGGAGCCATTGGCGGCATCATCGAAGCAACCATCCTCGAAATGGAAAAACTGGGCGCAGAGCGTAGCAAGATACATGCCGTCCTTGGCCCCACCATTTCACGCGCCAATTATGAAGTGGATGACGCCTTCAAGCACCGGTTTTTAGAACAGGATGCAAGTCATGAAACCTTTTTCCTTGACGGCAGCCGCCCCGGCCATTGCCAATTCGACTTGCCCGCCTTCATACAGGCACAAATGCAAAAATCCGGCATCCAAACCGCCTTTGATATAGGCCGCTGCACCTATGCAGAGCCAGACAGCTTTTTCTCCTATCGGCGTTCAACCCATCAAAATGAACCCGATTATGGTCGCCAAATTGCCGCAATCGCACTCACATCATAAGTAAAATTAAAAAAAGCAACAGAACCCAGCCATAGGAGGGCATCATGGCCTTGCATTTCACACCAGAAGAGTTTGAACGACGAAAAGCCGCAACGCTGGCCAAAATGGCCGACCAAAAGCTGGATGCGATGCTGATTTTTGCGCAAGAAAGCATGTATTGGCTGTCTGGCTATGACACATTCGGCTATTGTTTTTTCCAATGTCTGGTCCTGCAAAAATCCGGGGCAATGACCCTGCTCACCCGCTCGGCAGATCTGCGTCAGGCCCAATTGACCTCCAATATCGAAGATATCCGCACATGGATTGATCGCGGCAATGCCAATCCCGCAGTGCAATTGCGCGAATTGCTCGACGATCTGGGCTTGCTTGGGGCCTGTCTTGGCGTTGAATATGACACCCATGGCCTGACCGCCGCCAATGGCAGAGCCTTGGATGAAGCCTTGCGCAGCTTTGCCGATTGCAAAGATGCCTCCCTGCTCATTCCCCCCTTGCGCACCATCAAATCCGTGGAAGAGCTGAGTTATGTGCGGCAAGCGGGCGCTTTATCCGATCTGGCGCTCACAGAGGCTCTGCCCCTCATGACAGCCGGGGCCGATGAGGGCAAAATTCTTGCCACCATGCAAGGCGCCATTTTCGAAGGCGGCGGCGATTATCCCGCCAATGAATTCATCCTTGGTTCTGGCCCCGATGCCCTTTTATGCCGCTATAAGGCCGGTCGCCGCATCCTTGACAGCCAAGACCAGATCACTCTGGAATGGGCCGCCGCCTATCGCCATTATCATGTGCCCATGATGCGCACCGTGGTCATTGGCAAGGCAACCAAACGCCATGAAAAGCTGTTCGAAACAGCAAAAGAAGCTCTTCTGGCCGTGGAAGAAGCCATGCGACCGGGCAAGACATTTGGAGATGTCTTTGACGCCCACGCCAATGTCATGGACAAAGCAGGCGAGCAGGCCCACCGCCTCAATGCCTGTGGCTATTCGGTTGGCGCGCGTTTTTCTCCCAGCTGGATGGAATGGCCCATGTTCTATCGCAACAATGACGCCGAAATCAGCCCCAATATGACCCTGTTCGCGCATATGATCCTGATGGACAGCGAAAACAACATCGCCATGTGTCCGGGGCACAGCTATATCACCACCGAAGGCGCACCAGAGCCCCTGTCAAAATTGCCCATTGAGCTGCTGGTTAATAAATAGAAAACCGTCATGGGGTAAACTGAAGGCTATTTCCAGATATTCTTGAGGCAATTCCATATAATCTGCCCCTCATTATGAGGTCTGACCCCATGGAATTGCCCAATTCGGAGCGGATATATGACAAGGCACTTCTCGGCAAAATTGACCAAAGCAACGCTGATTGCCCTCTCTGCCAGCCTGATGCTGGGCTGCTCCGGCGGGGGGGTGCCAACCCCTCCGGGTCTGATCGCCCCAAATGATCAAGCCGATCAAACACAACAACAAAATGACCAGCAACAGCCCCAGTCCATCATGGCCTCGCTACCGCCGGATAACAGCCAAAATCTTGGGCAGGGCCAAGCGGCTCAACAACAGCCAATCCAGCAGCAGGCCCCCAATAACGGCCTGCCACCAGCCAGCAGCCTCGGCTCGGTCAATCAGGCCACCACAGCCCCCGCCCAGCCAGCTCAACCGGCCCAATCCCGTCTGGTGACAGACTATACCGTCCCGACAACCGCCCGCACCTTTTTGACCTTCGAGCCAATGGTCGGCGCACCAACCAAAGTGGCGCGCGAATTGTCCGGCAGTCTGGGCCAGCGTGTGGCACAACAGGCCCTGCCCGTTGTCGCCCGCTCAGACGAAAAAGTCACCCACCGGGTCAAAGGCTATTTCTCGGCCAGCGAAAATCAGGGTCAGGTCAATATTTCCTATGTCTGGGATATTTTCGACAAGAGCGGAAAACGCCTCAACCGCATCACCGGCAGTCAGCAAACCCCCATGGTCGGAGCGGACCCATGGGACGCTGTCACAGGACCGATTCTCGACAAGGTAGCAGTGGACACAGCCGCCCAACTTAAAACATGGCATGCCAGCCTTTAGACCAACAGACAGAAGCGCACTTGTTGCACTTTTGCTACCCATTAACAGCAATTTTAAAAAAAGCGAAAAGAATCCCGCAGACTCCTGTCACCGAAACTTTACATTCACCGGATTCCATGCTTACAACGCGCTTGTCTCAGGGGCGCTAAGGAGCCAACCCCGACCAGCGGCTCCTCCATCTTGCGAAATGACAGGGCAATAGGTTCATGAAACTCCTAGCCGGCAACTCAAATCCTACACTCACCAAACGGATTGCCGAATATCTCGGCATTGAGCAGAGCGACTGTTCCGTTCGCCGTTTTGCGGACGAAGAAATCTTCATTGAAGTGCACGAAAATGTGCGCGGCGAAGATGTTTTTGTCGTTCAGCCAACTTCCTATCCAGCCAATGACAATCTTATGGAATTGCTGATCCTGATTGATGCCTTGAAACGAGCTTCTGCTCGCCGCATCACAGCGGTCATTCCATATTTTGGCTATGCACGCCAAGACCGCAAACCGGGGCCGCGCACCCCGATTTCTGCCAAATTGGTGGCAAATCTGATCTCCCATGCCGGGGCTGATCGCGTTTTGACGCTCGATTTGCACGCAGCACAGATTCAGGGTTTCTTCGATATCCCGACCGATAACCTCTATGCTGCGCCCGTTCTGTCGCGCGATATTCTGGAGCGCAACGAATCTGACAATGTCATGGTTGTCTCCCCCGATGTCGGTGGCGTGGTCCGTGCCCGCTCACTGGCCAAGCGCATCGGCGCGCCTTTGTCCATCGTCGACAAACGCCGCGAACGCGCAGGCGAATCCGAAGTGATGAACATCATCGGCGATGTCAAAGGCTTCAATTGCATTCTGGTTGATGACATCATCGATTCCGGCGGCACATTGTGCAACGCAGCCGAGGCTTTGCTAGCCCAAGGCGCAAAATCGGTCACCGCCTATATCACCCATGGCGTTCTGTCCGGCGGCGCGGTCAACCGCATTGTCAATTCCAAATTGCGCGAGCTGGTAATCACCGATTCCATCCAGCCAACCCAAGCCGTGATCGACGCCCCCAACATCCGCGTCCTGTCCATCGCCAACCTGATGGGCGAAGCCATCTCCCGCACCGCCAACGAACAATCGGTCTCATCCCTGTTCGACTAAGCAATTGGCAAGCAAGAAGAAACACCAAAAGCCCGGCTATTCAGCCGGGCTTTTTTGTTTCTGATAAAAGGAGCCGGGGTGACGCATTGCGGTAACTCTAAGAGAGAAATTAAGCTAATGCGGAATACATTCAGTTTTTGATCGTAATATTCTGGCTCCACTCCGTTTTTATTTCAAAATATTAACAAGAAAATATTTTATTTCTGATAAAAATAATAAATAATCATAAATTTATTTGATAATTTTTTAATTAAAGGACAATAATATTTATTTAAAAGCAATATTAATCGACCTAATTTATTTAATCTATATATTCATCTTCCTGAACTTCATCTTCAAAATCACTAATATGACGGAATTCAATACGCCCAACAAATTTTTCTATAATATGCGGCAACTCCATAAAAATTATGTGAGAATTCGGACTATCATCCATCATCATTTCTGTAAAATGGCTACGTGTCATAAACTTCAAGGTGCGTCTCAGATCACTAATAACTTTCCTAGCTTGTTTCGGCGATGCATTTTTCAGATCTCGATGAGCTTCAACGAGAGTTTCGGAAATCCAAGGCATTGTATCCCGTAACAATCCCGCAACCACCACTAATCCATAGCCTCCACTTCGTATCTCTTTAGACATCAAGAATTCGTCCATCATCATTGGATAAAAATTTCGAAGCCTTGCGCTAGAAGAATGCATTCCACGCTCCATCATATCGGAGTCAAAAGTACGCATTCTCGTATTCAATCCACGCACTTGAGACACTAAATCTTCCATAATCTCAGTTTGTGGACGCATGTGTTTTTCAAATTCCGCTTTTGCTGGTATCGCATCGAGCTTTTTTTGAAGTTGCGCCCAGAGCGCCGGAACTAATTGATCAATAGTTGAGTCATCGGTCTTGTTATCAGAAGCTGCATTGATCGCTTTGAGAGCATCCAACATTCCTTGCTCATCAACCTTTAATGCTTGGAATTGTTGCAAAGGACCGCTTAGATCACTCAATTCCAAACCGAACAACAATGGTATAACCTTTGCATCTTGCATAGCTTTGGAAAGAGCACCAGCTTCAAACATTATCCATTCAGACGAAATATTTTCTGGGGTAATACATAGAATTCCAAAATTTGAACTCTCAAGCTCACCTGCAATTGCCTGCGCCCAGCGGTCTCCGGCAGAAATATCCTTATCAGAAACAAAGGGTTCTGCGTGTTGAACAATTAAAGGAATCCAATCCTTTAACGCATTAGCCATCGCCTTACTTCGTTTTCCGCTCCAAGAGATAAATACCTTCATCGAAGTTCCCTAAGTGTTGTACCTTGAATCAAGGCATACAACTTAACATAGAAGTTAAGCCAAAAATGTCATTATCGTAGTATCCACATGTAAAGCCTAACATCTTTCACCTCGATGATTGGGTGACTAAATGAAATAAATACATGAAAATTATGTTCAATATATTTTGTCCTATACTCTCCCCTACCCCCTTTTCACCCTTAAAAATCCCGCTTTTTCAGGCTTTCAAAGCCTTGCATTCCCTTTGTCTTTGCCCTATAAGCCTGCTTGCTGCCTCTACACCCTTGGAGGAGTTGCAGCAAATGGGTCGTTTCGCGACCCTTTTTTTGATTTTTTTAGGAGAAGTCCTATGGCTGAATTTGAATTCAAAGCTGAACGCCGTGAGCGAGCCGGTAAGGGGGCTGCCCGCGCACTGCGTCGCGCTGGTCGCGTTCCTGCTGTTATCTATGGCGATAAGAAAGAGCCTATCTCTATCTCTCTTCCTTTCAAGGAAACTGCGATCCAGATCCAAAATGGCGGTTTTTTGTCCCACATTCTCTCCATCGATGTTGATGGCGAAAAAATCCGCGTAATCCCTCGTGATTACCAGCTGGATGTTGTGCGCGATTTCCCAATGCATGTTGACTTCTTGCGCGTGTCCAAGTCCACCAAAATCACCGTTGGTGTGCATGTGAACTTCATCAACGAAGAAACCAGCCCCGGCCTGAAACGTGGCGGCGCGCTGAACATTGTTCGTCGTGAAATCGAAGTGGAATGCCCAGCTCTTGATATTCCAGAATCCATCACTGTGGATCTGGCGACAGCTGACATCGGCGATTCCATTCACGTTTCTGCGGTTGAACTGCCAGCAGGCGTGACCCCAACCATCACCGATCGTGACTTCACCATCGCAACCATTGCAGCCCCTGCTGGCTATAATGAAGAAGACGGCGAAGGCGAAGGTGAAGAGGAAGCTTCCGAGTAAGCATCCCCACAGCTTTAGGGCCCGGGAGGACATCCATGTATCTGCTTGTCGGACTTGGCAATCCCGGGCCCAAATATGCTGACAATCGTCACAATATCGGCTTCATGGCCCTTGACGAAATTGCCCGTCAGCATAATTTTGGCCCTTGGCGCAAAAAGTTTCAGGGCGACATCAGCGAAGGCCTGATCACAGGCAAAAAAGCCCTTCTGCTCAAACCAACCACCTATATGAACGAATCCGGTCGTGCGGTTGCAGAAGCCTGTCGCTTTTATAAAATCCCCCCAAAAGATGTGTTTGTCTTTCATGATGAGCTGGATTTGAACCCCGGCAAAATCAAAGCCAAGCTTGGCGGCGGCGCGGCGGGCCATAATGGCTTGCGCTCCACAGGCAATCATATTGGCAACGACTATCACCGCATCCGCCTTGGCATTGGCCATCCCGGCAAGGACCGTGTGACACAATGGGTCTTGGGCGATTTTGCAAAAGCCGATCAAGAATGGCTCGATCCCGTGCTGGATGCCGTAGCTTTCACTGCGCCCAGCCTTTTGGGCGGCGATATGGGCCGCTATTTGACCGATGTCTCCAAACGCCTGAACCCACCTGCCCCCAAAGCCCAGAAGAAACCAAAGCAAAAGCCAACCGCCACAGAAGCGCCCAGCCCAAAAAGGCAAGAGGCAGCATCTGATGACAGCACAGATTCAAATCAAAAAACCAAACAGACATCACAGGCAAATCCTGCCCCGGCCCCTAAAAATGCCATGGCAGAAGCCTTGATGAAACTGGTTTCCAAGCAGAAGGACTGACCCCATGGGTTTCAAATGCGGTATCGTGGGACTGCCCAATGTCGGCAAATCCACCCTGTTCAACGCCCTGACCAAAACCGCAGCCGCACAGGCCGCCAATTATCCCTTCTGCACCATCGAGCCCAATACGGGCGATGTCGCCGTGCCTGACACCCGCATGACGAAAATCGCCGCCATTGCAGGCTCCAAGGAAATCATCCCCACCCGCCTGACCTTTGTCGATATTGCAGGTCTTGTGCGTGGTGCCTCCAAAGGCGAAGGCCTTGGCAATCAGTTTTTGGCCAACATCCGCGAAGTGGATGCCATCGTCCATGTGTTGCGCTGTTTTGAAGATGACGACATCACCCATGTTGAGGGCAAAATCGACCCGGTGACCGATGCAGAGACCGTCGAAACCGAATTGATGATCTCTGATCTGGAAAGTCTGGAGCGCCGCGTCACCGCCTTGCGCAAAAAAGGGCAAACCGGCGATAAAGAAGCCAAGGCACAAGCCGCCCTGATGGATCGCATTCTGGAATTGCTCCATGACGGCAAGCCTGCCCGTATGCTGGACACCTCCCCCGATGAGCTAAAAGCGGTGCGTGAGCTGAACCTGCTCACCACAAAGCCCGTTCTCTATATCTGCAATGTTGATGAGGAAAGCGCGGGAACAGGCAATGCCTTCTCTACCGCCGTTGAGGACATGGCAAAGAAACAGGGCGCCGGAGCCGTGGTCATTTCTGCCGCCATTGAGGCCGAAATCTCCCAGCTCGACAATGAAGAGCAGGAAGAATTTCTCGAAACATTGGGACTGGAAGAGCCGGGCCTCGATCGCATGATCCGCGCGGGCTATGATCTGCTCCAGCTGATCACCTATTTCACCGCCGGACCAAAAGAAACCCGCGCCTGGACCGTCACCAACGGCTCCAAAGCCCCACAGGCCGCCGGGGTCATCCATACCGACTTTGAACGCGGCTTCATCCGCGCCCAGACCATTGCCTATAATGACTATGTCGAACTGGGCGGAGAAAGCCCCGCCAAAGAAGCAGGCAAAGCCCGCGACGAAGGCAAGGAATATGTGGTGCAAGACGGCGACGTCATGCTGTTCAAATTCAACACATAAAAAGCGCCACAAAACACAACACAAACAGCCTCGATCCGATCAAGGATCTGAGGCTGTTTTTTTATAGGACTGGCATAGCTCAGGACCCCATCAGCACCCCAAGACAAGCACCCCCGTTTAAATGGCCACACCTCGCTGATATCAGTCTTGCAAGGCGCGGTCATAAGTCAGGCGGGCGTCTTTGACCACGTCCATTTGCTCGTGAGACCAATAGACCAAAGGCTTGAGGCTGGAAAGCAAATCGCGGCCCAATGGCGTTAAGCCATAAGAAACAGCAACAGGCGGCCCCGGATCCACATCACGGGTGAGATAGCCATCACGCTGAAGCGCGCGCAAATTCTCAGTCAGGACGCTTTGGGTCACATCGCCAATGCAGCGCTTTAAATCGCCAAAGCGCTTTGGCTCATCCTCCAAAGCCAGAATAATAATCATCCGCCATTTGCCCGTCACATTGGACAACACAGAGCGAATACAACAATTTGACGCTTCGGCCTTATTGGCCACACCGATGGGCAACATAAGAAAATCCAGTAGATAATCAATACTTATTCCACAATAGCAACTGATATCAACTCTGACAAGTCCTTGATTTTCAATAAAGTATCCTTGACCATACCAAGTTATTTTAAAGTACCTAATTGATATGTGGTAGCAAATTCATACTATATAGCCAAACGAAACCAACAACAGCTTTAAACAGCATCGCTAAAAAAGCATGGCTTAAAGAAGGATAGCATTATGACACCCAAAGAACTGGTTTTAGCCCTTTTCATGGCAGCCTTTGTGGACCATGACCCGCAAGCTGCAAAAGAGATGGTCAGCCCTGACTATATCCAGCATAACCCACAGGTACAGACCGGAGCAGAGGGCCTTGCCACCTTAATTCCCATTGTCGAAAAATCAGGCATGAGCGTGAAAACACACCGCGTCATTACAGAAGGTGACATGGTGGTGCTGCATAACACTTACGAAAATGCAGATGCTTTTGGCGCGCCCTCCCTCGCCGCTTTTGATATTTTCCGCGTCAAGGATGGCAAAGTCGTGGAACATTGGGACAATCTGCAAGCAGTGCCAGACAAAACGATGTCCGGTCGCGGCATGACAGATGGCGCAACAAAAATCATCGACCGCGATAAAACAGAAGAAAACAAAGAGCTTGTGCTGGGCTTTGTCCGCGATGTGCTAGGCGGTGCCGCCCCGCAAAATGTCACCAAATATATGGACCCCAAAGTCTATATGCAGCATAACCCCTCCATTGCCGATGGGCTGGCCGGGCTGCAAGCTGCGATCAAAGCCTTTGCCGATCAGGGACAGGTCATCACCAAATTCGAGCCACAATTTGCTGTGGCAGAGGGCAATTTCGTCTTCGTGGCCACCGATGCCACAATGGGCGGCAAGCCTTGGGCCTTTTTCGATCTCTGGCGCGTGGAAAAGGGAAAAATCGTCGAACATTGGGACGTAGTCTCCCCCATTCCCGCCCAAATGGCCCATAAAAACGGCAAATTCTAACCCACAACCCGCGCCCATCCCATCAGCTCACCAGTCCCCACACGAGGGCTGGTGGGATGGGCACGCAAAAGCTTAGGACATAGACTCATAAATCCCTTTTTCTCTTCGCCCCCAGCTTCTTTCCCGTTAAAAATCTTTGTAAGATATGCAGCCAAAGACATTTGGCACATTGAGAAAAGAAACTAGATAGCTGATGGGCAACATAACCATTCTTGATGGCGGCTTGGGCCGTGAATTAACGCGCTTTGGGGCAGAATTAAAACAGCCTCACTGGTCAGCCGAGACTTTGATGACCAAGCCAGACGCGGTCAAACGCACCCATCAGGCCTTTTTTGAGGCAGGCGCCAGCATTGCCACAACGGCCAATTATGCCGTCATTCCGTTCCATATCGGGCAAGAGTTATTCGATACAAGAGGGGCAGAGCTGGCCGCTCTCTCTGGCAAGCTGGCACGCGAGGCAGCAATCGATGCCAACGCAAAAAGCGCAGGGTTAAAAACAACTCAAATGAAAGAGGTCAAAGTGGCGGGCTGCCTGCCTCCTGCCTGCGGCTCTTACCTGCCAGAGCGTTTCGAGCCAGAGGCCGCCCGTGATATTTTGAGTATTTTGGTCAAAAGCCTAGAACCCTATGTCGATATCTGGCTGGCAGAAACCATGAGCAGCCTTAAAGAAATGCGCATAACGGCGCAAGCTGTCGCCCAAAGTGACAAACCCCTTTGGATATCCTGTAGCCTGCGCGATGAAAGCCCAACCCCCAATCCTCAATTGCGCTCTGGCGAAAGTGTGAAAGAGGCAGCCGAGCTTGCAGCAACGCTGGGAGCCAGCGCCCTTTTGTTCAATTGCTCCCTGCCAGAAGTGATGGAAGACGCCATCCTCACAGCCCGCAAAAGCCTTGCCCAAAGCAACCCTGCCATTCCATTGGGGGTCTATGCCAATGGCTTTGCACCAAAACCACGCGAGGGCGCGGCCAATGAAAGCCTTGCCCAAATCCGAGAAGAGCTGGACGCCTCATCCTATCTTAAATGGGCAGAAATCTGGGTCAAAGCAGGGGCAAGCCTGATTGGCGGATGCTGCGGCATCGGCACCGAGCATATCCAGCACTTACACACCCACTTTTGCGAAAAAACATAGACCTAAAAAGCAGCCAGCAGAGTGCGATAATCCCCTTTCACACCCCCATTAAGCCTAAGCAAAAAGCCTTGCATTTTTATTTTGACGTATTTGGTCAAAAAGTGCTTCACTTTCTTGCATAAAAGGCTGACCAGATCATCGTCATAAGGGGAAGGCACCTTGCTTGAATTATATTTCGCGCCAAACACCATTTCCATCGCAATTGCCATCGCGCTGGAAGAAAGCGGCTTGGACTATCGCACCAAAGCCATCAATTTTGCCGCATCCGAGCAAATAAGCGAGCCTTATGCCAGCCTCAATCCCAAAGGGCGTGTGCCCACATTGGTGACCGAGCATGGCCCCTTAACCGAGACTGGCGCAATTTTGGAATATATCCATAGCCTTGCCCCACAAAAAGGCCTTGTGCCAGCGGATGCCCTTGCCAGCGCCAAAATGCGCGAAGCCATGTTCTATTTTGCCTCCACAATGCATGTGAACCACGCCCACAAATTGCGCGGCGCGCGTTGGGCCGATAAAGAGGCAAGCTGGGAAGATATGCGCGCCAAGGTCGCCCAAACCATGACCGCCTCTTGCGACTATGTAGAGAAAAATCTCATCAAAGGCCCTTATATTTTGGGAGAGACTTTCTCCCTCGCAGACCCATACCTTTATATGATCTCAACATGGGCAACAGGCGATGGGGTGGATCTTTCACGCTTTCCCAAATTGCTGACCCTAATGGCAGAAATGGAAAAACGCCCCTCAGTGCAAGCCGTTAAAGCGGCCAAAATGCTCTCTTAAAGACCCTGACTTAAACGTCCTTGGCCTAGCCCTCTCCCCCACCCAACCACCCGTCATGGTACCCTAGTGGGTGGTTGGGTGGGGGAGAGGGCTGGAAATGTAGCCTAAAAGCCTCATTCTGAGGCTTTTAAATCGGGCAAGTGATACAAAACCGGAGACTGACCATGACCATGAAACAAGAAGTGGTGGGACAAGGCATTGTGCGCCTGAGCGCCAAAAAGAAAGGGCCAGTCATTGGTGTTGTCTGCAATGTGCATGGCAACGAATTATGCGGCCGCAAGGCGGTGCATCGCATCTTGTCAAATTATGAGATAGAGCGCGGAACCTTGGTGCTGATTGATGGCAACCCCAACGCCGCCTTGCTTGGCAAACGCTATGTGAACGCAGACATGAACCGCATGTTCACGCCAAAGCAATTGGATAAGAAAAACCCCAAGCAGGATTTAAAACGCGCTCAATATCTGGCCAAAAGACTGCCCAAGCTTGGCCTTGATCAGGTGATTGACTTTCACTCCACCACCAGCGAAACGCCCCACCCTTTCACGGTGAGTTTTCCGGGAACAAAAGAGATGACCTCTCTCTGCCCCGTGCCGCAAATTTTTGGCTGGAGCGGCATTGTCAAAGGCACCTTAATCGAATGGCTCTGCAATCAAGGCATCCCCGCCGTGGTGGTCGAAGCCGGACAGCATGAGGCCCAAAGCTCCATCGACGTGGCCGAGCAAACCCTGCTCTCCATCCTCTCTCACTTTGGCCTGATCACCCCCAAAAAGCCGATCAAATTCAAAAAGCCACCGCAATATAAAGTGCTGGAACGGGTCATGATCGGCGATCATGATACTTTCAAATTCAAAAAAGACTATTCAAGCTTTGAAGCCCTCAAACCGGGCGAAACAATCGCCAAAGACAAAACCCAAATTTACAAAGCCCCCAATAAGAAGGGGCTGATGATGCTCATGCCCAGCACCCAAGCCCACATAGACAGAAAAATCTCCAGAGGCGCTTATTACCTAATGCAAAAGATCTGAGCCGGGGAGCTGTAAACAGCACAAAACAAACAAAAAGGCCGGTCAAAACCCGGCCTTGGTGCTGGGGGATGCTGGTAGAGATACTGAGTTTATTTATGGCCTCAAGGCACAGACCAACCAATCCAGCCGCCATCACCAATCGTAAGATAGAGCA
>JAOXSG010000908.1 GCA_025800105.1 Cohaesibacter sp.
AAGCTTGTTAAAACAATCGTTGAAGCTGCAACTCTCACTGGCTTCACCGCCAGCATCGGCTGGACTGCAAAAAAGGTGTTGAAGGAAAATTTTACCTCCGACCCCAGCAGCAGTGCAATGAACTACACAAAATTCACTGCCGTCATGGTGGGAAGCATGGCGCTTAAACAGTACCTTGAGGACCAAAAAATCCTCCCCGCCAACGTTTGAAATTAATGAATTGAAAATGTGCTCTGATATATACAATTGTTGCAAATTGTTGTTGCTCAGCATGGCCAGCGTCGCAATCATGGCAGGTGGGGCGTTACTCAATGCTGCCGCCTTCATTGGCGGCAATTATCTCGCAGGCTTCCTTTCTGGAGATAATTCCAGTGCAGCACTTGAGGAAAAAGTGCAGCATGATAAAGCTCTTGAATCGTACCAAGAGGCGTACGCCAAATATCAAAAAGATCGAACAACGTTGCTTGACTGGATTGCCGCCAACGAGCGGATCAAAGAACAGGCAAAGCAAAACTTCACT
>JAOXSG010000933.1 GCA_025800105.1 Cohaesibacter sp.
CTAACACTATCTACGGTAGAGTAGCCACAATGGAACATCCAAGGTGGCCATACACACAATCAAGAAACTCTAGGCAGACATGGACATGCCGCTTGCCTCCTAAGCCAGAGGCGAAGAGCACCAGTAAGGTCTAGGGAGGAACAGGATTCTTCAGGCAGCTGTCTGCCTTCAGTCAACTTGAGGAAACTCACGTATGGAAAACACGGCAAGGGTGCGACCTGCAAAGTCCAAGAAACATGTGCATTCAGCAGGGCACATTTAATGAACGAGGCAAGGATACAGTCATCCTCACCATCACGAAATCACGACAGCAGGCATCAAGGTCTACCAGTTGAGATGAAAGGTGCATCGATGAGATTGATGATCTTTATCTTCTCGGCAACACTGAAGACTACAGTACTGACAAGGTTGTTTAGAGGGGCAGACCACAGGCGCCTTTTCTCTGGATTCCTGTTCTGCCTTAGAGTTAGTAGTTGCAGTGTCGAACCCGGGTGGCGGAGGAAGGGGTAGTGAAGACTTTGCCAAGGCACGACCCGA
>JAOXSG010000956.1 GCA_025800105.1 Cohaesibacter sp.
TTTTGGTGTGATGACGTTTTTTAATCTGAGTGAACCGGCCAATTTGGGTGTTAAGAAAAACAAGCTTGCTGCCTTGCCCGATACGCCAAATGCAGTCTCCAGTCAGACGGATAAAGAGGATCGCTTTGTTGAGCCTTTACCCTTTCTATCGGATGGGTCAGCCAGTCTTGAGCGGATTAAGGATATTTTGGCGCAGATGAGCGGCATCTTTATTGTCGAAGAAAGCAATGGCTATTTGCGTGCTGTCGCAGTGTCTTCCTTGATGCGTTATCGCGATGATGTGGAATTTTTCTTTGATGCTGAATCGCAACTGGTTCATTTTCGCTCCGCTTCCAGAATTGGACATTCTGATCTGGGAGCCAATAGACAGCGCTATGATGCGATTGCCCATGCATATCTGAACCAAACTAAATCAAACTAACGAAAAGGAAAACGGCCCGAAATTCGGGCCATTTTCTTGTTTGCTTTGCTGCCCATGAATGTGGCATTTATACCAACGGCATAAAAGATTGATCCATAGGATGCTTTGAAATGGTTTACTGAGAAGGTATCTTTCGACGGACAATGCCGGGGTATTTTCTTTTTTGATGCGAACCTTTTGCATTGCATTGTCAAGACAATTCAATGAGGCGCGCCCTAGAAAGATAACGCTCTCAGTGAGCCATTTCAAGGCACCGAAGGCCGGTTTTATTGGCTTTCTGGACTGCGTCGCTCTTGCTTTATGGTCAACCAGACCATCACAGCAAAAGCTTCTTACCAGAAAGCCAATAAAATCCGGTCATATGGGTTAATCTTTCAGGCCGCTGGTATTATTCCTTGAAAT
>JAOXSG010000964.1 GCA_025800105.1 Cohaesibacter sp.
CATCAGCAAAGACAATCTTGTCGACACCACGATCGTAAAAGTCTTCCAAATTTTCTTTGAGATAGATCGAACCACCATCTCCAGCACCAACGGCACTCTCGGAAATAACAAGCGTGACATGATCACCATTACGCACCAAGCTGACATCGGCAGGATTGATATCTTCTAAAAGCAGAGTATCGGCAGTGCCTTCATTATAATTATCAATGATGGTGTCATTGCCATCCCCGCGATAGTAACGATAGATATCTGATCCATCTTTCCCCTTGAGAATATCATCTCCCTCCATGCCAACCAAAATGTCAGCCAGTGAGCTTCCAACCAATGTCTCCGATTGATCTGATCCCAACTGCGTATTCACAACCATCGTAATGTCATTGCGCGTCAGAATTTCACCATCTGAAAAAACAATCTGTTCAATACCATAATTGCTAGAGGATGAGTAGAATTGCTCATCAATGGTGAGGATCTCATCAGTAGATTTGATTTTGATCTTCAAATGTATACCATCACGGGTCAACTCAACATCATCAACAGTGAGGTCATTCAGCTTCAAAATATCTATAGAAGATGTTGAACCATCTTCATCGTCAATAAAATCTGACCCATCTCCCTTGGCATAGTGATAAATATCACTACCTTGCTTGCCATAAAGCTGATCGTCGCCTTTGCCTCCATAAATGGTATCAATATCATCTGTTCCGTGGATGACATCGGAAGCATCCGTACCACGAATCCATGCTTCGTCTTTTATCTTGTTGCGGTCCCAAATATCGCCATCGGCAAACTGAATTTCTTCAAGACCATAGTAACGGCTATCCGAATAGAATTGCTCATCAATCGTAAGTATCTCGCCAGTGGCTTTAATCTTGATTTTGAGATGCTCACCGTCTCGGCTCAGCTCAATATCGGCGGCGTTAATGTCTTTGAATTTCAGAACATCTTTGGATGATTTTGAACCATCTTCATCATCAATAAAATCTGACCCATCGCCGTTAGCATAGTGATAAATATCACTGCCTTGCTTGCCGTAAAGTTTGTCATCACCTTTGCGCCCATCAAAACCATCATTGTCTGAAGTACCATATAGGATATCAGCCAAATCCGTCCCGGCCCGGTTAACATCAATTGCAGCACTGGTGTTGACTTCCAAATCCGCTGCAGACCAGACAGTACCATCATCAAACTCAACCTGTTCGATGCCATAATAATCCCCTTTAAACTGCTCATTGACAGTAATGGAACCACCATCCGGCATGGTGATAACCAGGGTATCTCCAGCATTGCGCGACATCACCACATCGTCTGGCGAAATGCCATGAAGGATAATCTTGTCTGTCTCATTATAATGATAGTCCTCGCCACGAATGACATCTCGACCATCACCCAGATTATAGACATAGACGTCATCTCCATCCCCTCCAGCCAGAGTATCATCACCCAAGCCACCAGTGATGATATCAGATGAAGAAGATCCCTTGATAACATCATCGCCATCACTGGAGCTATCAGACAGATACCGTTCAAGGATTTCAGTGCGATCCAAAATGGTACCATCGTCAAACACGATCTGCTCGACACCATATTGGTAGTCTTTGAACTGATCATCTATAGTAACAGAACCACCATCTGGCATCGTGATGACCAGGGCGTCATTGCTGCCGTGCGATAAAACAATATCAGCCGGTGTGATATTATGGAGGACAATCTTGTCAATATTGCTGGTATTGTAATCCTTGTCGGTGATCACATCATTGCCATCACCTAAGCTATAGACATAACTGTCGGCACCATCACCCCCATCAAGAGTGTCATTACCCAAGCCACCAGCGATGATATCGGATGAATAAGATCCATCGATAACATCATCGCCATCACTGGAGCTATCAGAGAGATATCGTTCAAGGATTTGGGTGCGATCCAGAATGGTGCCATCATCAAACACAATCTGTTCAATACCCTTGTACCGATATTTGAACTGTTCACCGATAGTAATAGAACCACCATCAGGCATCGTGATAACAAGCGCTTCATTGCTGCCGTGCGAGAGAACAATATCAGCAGGCGTGATATTGTGAAGGACAATCTTGTCAACAGCGCTGTTATTGTAATCCTTGTCAGTAATCACGTCATTGCCATCACCTAAGCTATAGACATAACTGTCGGCACCATCACCTCCATCAAGAGTGTCATTACCCAGACCTCCGGTAATGATATCGGATGAATAAGATCCATCAATGACATCATCACCATCACTGGAGCTATCAGACAGATACCGTTCAAGGATTTGGGTGCGATCCAGAATCGTACCATCATCAAACACAATCTGTTCAATACCCTTGTACCGATATTTGAACTGTTCACCGATAGTAATAGAACCACCATCAGGCATCGTGATAACAAGCGCTTCATTGCTGCCGCGCGAGAGAACAATATCAGCAGGCGTGATGTTATGGAGGACAATCTTGTCAACAGCGCTGTTATTATAGTCGACATCTGTAATCACGTCATTGCCATCACCAAGGCTATAGACATAGCTATCATCGCCTTCAGCACCATTGAGGGTATCATCACCTTTATGACCAATGAGCTCTTCATCCCACCGACCTGCGCGTCCATTCAGAACATTCTCCTGACCATCGCCCTCAATAAGCAAGATTGTCTCAAATATTGCATCACGATCCATTTTGGTGCCATCCACAAAACGGATTTCCTCAATGCCCCTATGGCTTTTCATCGATGAGAATTGATCGGCAACTGTAAGGCTATCACCTGTGCTGGCAATAACAATTTTCAAATCTTCACCATCACTCAGAAGCTCAATGTCAGAAGCGCGCAGATCAACAAATTGCAAAATATCAGTGTAGGCATTGGACGAATTTTGATCATCAATCAGATCAGAACCATCCCCTTTGGAATAGAAATAGGTATCGCTTCCGGCTCTACCTTTCAGGATATCACTCCCCCCCTCACCCGAAATACCGTCGTCACTATCCGTTCCAAGTAACGTTTCATCGGATTCTGAACCAGCAAGAGTAATACCCGAGCCAGTATTGACCAGTTGATTTATGTCAGAACGAAGCCAACTCGTACCATCATCAAAAATGATTTTTTCAATACCATATCCGGTGGTCTCTTTGAAATGCTGACTGACTGTAATGACATCGCCATCAGGCATTTTGATAAGCAGCGCATAATCGCTACCATGTTGAACTGTAACATCATCAGAGGAAACACCACGCAAGAGCAGAACATCCACGTCAGCAGAACTGTAGACCTCATCTCGGATAGTGTCGTTTCCATCACCAAGATTATAAATGTAGGTATCTTCACCTTCCCAACCGTCAACAATGTCATCACCCTGACCGGCCTCTATGGTATCATCAAGATAAGTACCAGTGACGTTATCGTCACCATCAGTTGTTACATCTGAGAAATACTTTTCCATAATCTGATCCAGCGCCCAGATTGTGCCATCATCAAATTCAATCTTCTCAATACCATTGGAAGCAAAACGCAACTGACCACTAAGGGTAATCTTGCCGCCATCTGGCATATTAAGAACAAGGGCTTTATTGGCATCAATAGAAAAAACAACTTCGTCTGGCGAGATATTGCGAAGAACAAGTCTGTCAACGTCACTGGAGCTATGATACCCTTCATCGATGCGATCATTCCCGTCTCCAAGGGAATAAATATATGTGTCGCCCCCTTTATCACCGCTTAATTCATCATCACCAAGGCCGCCTCTGAGTGTATCGACTTCTGACGAGCCTTTGATAACATCCCCATTATCCGTTGCCATTGATTGGAAATATTTATTAAACAAATCCAATCGACTTAATATGGTGCCGTCATCAAAGATAACCTGTTCAATACCCCAACCAGAACTATAAAACTGGTTCTTGAAAATGATTGAACCACCATCTGGCATGCGAATAACCATAGCATTTTCATGATTTCGATCGACGCCAATTTCATCTGCATTCACACCATGAAGAATAAGCTTATCAAGCTCAGATTGTCTCCAATTATCATCTTCAATGATATCGGCCCCATCCCCCAAACTATAGACATATGTATCATCGCCCCATTTCCCATTCAGGAAATCATGACCAAGCCCGCCTTCCAAGCGATCATCTGACTGGGTACCAACAATAACATCACTGTCATCCGTCGACTGATTGGCAACATTGCTTTGATCAAAATCCTCTCGCTGCCATATTGTTCCATCATCGAAGACAATTTCTTCCAATCCGGAAACCCTGCCATTAAATTGGTCATTGATAACAATCATTGCACCGTCCGGCATTGTCAGAGCAAGATTGCCATCATGTGTACTAGATACACCAACGTCATCAGGCACAACATTATGTAAAATCAGGCGATCAACATCATCTTGGCCCGTTCCTCGATCAAAGATTGTGTCTTTGCCATCACCAAGCGTGTAAATAAATGTATCTGATCCATTATATCCATAGAGACTATCATTGCCCAAACCACCAGTCAGGCTATCATCAGACATTTCTCCAAAGAGAGTATCATCACCAGAACCACCGCTTAGGGTATCATTCAAATATGAGCCTGCAATAACATCATTACCATCAGTTGACATATCAGATGCATACCGCGCCACCATCTGAGTACGATCCCAGACCGTTCCGTCATCAAAGACGATTTCCTCTACACCATAGACAGAAGAATACAATTGTCTGATCAGTGTCACCGAGCCACCATCAGGCATTCGCATAATAAGAGATTCGTCCTCACCACTTAAAAGCGATACAGCATCTGGATCTATGCCATGCAACTGCAATTGGTCTGAGCTAATGGAAGCGGATTGATCATCAAAGATAACATCATTCCCATCACCCAGCGTGTAATGATAGATATCGGCACCATCTTTGCCGTTCAAATCATCATCACCAGCTCCCCCTTGCAAGATGTCCGAGCCATCGGTCCCGACAATGTCCTGATTGTCGTCAATTGCCGCCGCCACTTTGGACAGGAAAACCTCATCCGTCCAGATGGAACCATCGGAGAATTCAATAGTCTCAATGCCAAACTCATGTCCAGGTTCCAAACTGCCGTTAAGACGAACAGAGCCAGCATCATTCGCTCCAGCTGAAGAGTCATTTATCTTCAAGAGAAGATCTGACCCTCTTTTATAAACAACAACCTCATCAGGACGAATATCACTGAAAACAAGTTTGTCAGCATTTCCAGACCAAGCTTCCTCTGTAATGACATCATCACCATCTCCACGCGCATAAACATATGTATCGCTAGATGACCCTCCATTTATGATATCATTGCCCTTGCCACCCGAAATCACATCTCCAAGCTTTGTACCGGTGATCAAATCATGACCATCGGTTGCCTGACGACGCATCATCTCATTGCGAATATCGGCATTGGATAAAATGGTACCATCAGAAAACTGGAATTGCTCTACACGATAAAAATAGAGACTGTCATTAAACGCGTGCTTGACCAAAAGCGTGCTGCCATCAGACAAACCGATCGTCAGATCCTTACCATCATCAGTACGAGACAGGCTCAATTCATCAACGGACGCAACATCCTTGAATTTCACCGTATCCGTTTCACCAGATAAAACAGATTTCACTTCATCCAGAACGGTGTCATGGCCATATCCATACCCAAAGATATAGGTATCATTGCCATCACGCCCATTCAGGAAATCATTCCCTGCCCCACCATCCAAGACATCATCATAGAAGAAACCAATGATGGTATCATTCTCATTCGAATTGAAGAGCAGTTCTTTCTCCAAATCCGCAAGCGTCCATCTGGTATTATCAGCAAACTCAAACGCCTCAATCTGGTAAAGATGATTGCCAAGGGACGAAGCATGAAACTGATCTTGAATGGTGAGCTGACTGCCATCAGGCAATCTGAAAATCAGATCCATAAGATCAGCTGAGACACTGACAGAAATATTATCTTTGTTTACGCCCTCAAGAAAACGCACAGTATCATTCTGACCTGACAGAAGATGATAACCAGTTTGATATTCATAGATAGTATCGTTGCCATAGCCCAAACCAAAGATATAGATATCGTTATCATTGCCGCCATTCAGATAATCATCACCGGCTCCACCATCCAAAACATCTTCATAATCAAAACCATAAATCATATCATTGCCATCTGTCGATTGGCTATCAATGACAAATTTCATGAGATCTTCGTGGGTGAATGAATATTGGGCTTCTGCCGAGGAACGAAAATTGAAATATTCAATTCTGTTATGCCACATCGGATCAAAGATGCCGGAATAAATAGAGTCGGTCTGATTAATGATTTTTACAGAATCGCCAGATGCCAGACGTATCTCGATATCTTTACTGTCACCGTTACGGTGGAAAGACAGATCTTCAAATTTTACATCCTCATTAAAATAAAGAAAATCATCCTGAGGAGAATTCACCGTATCGACTTGTTCGCTAAAGATATCCTGACCATATCCTTTGCCAAAAATATAAATATCGGAATTGTCTCCACCACTTAGGAAATCGTCTCCCTTCCCACCATCCAGATAATCAACATGATCTGTACCAATGACAGTGTCCTCTGCATCTGTAGGATGAGACACATTCATAGCAATATCGATATTGGACCAAACCGTACCATCGGCAAAAATAATTTCTTCAACGCCTTCATCAGGCATCACATTGGCACCACCCCCAAGGGCGTAACCCATTTTATGGAATTGACCGACAACACGAACACTATCACCCGTTCCATCCACCGTAAGGACCAGATCAAAACCATCGCGTGTTGCAGTAATGTCATCAGGGCTAAGATGCGCAAAACGGATTACATCGAAATAATTATGCCCCGCTTCATAATCCTTGATGACATCTTGGCCAAAATTCTCTCCAAAGACAAAAACATCTGCGCCAGATTTGCTTTCAATAACATCATCACCAGATGACATATAAAAGATTTCACCCTCAGAGGTTCCCTGTCGCTGACCACTTTCATAATTTACATATTCCTTGGGCACCCCAAGACTTTCAGCAGCATCAGACAATGAAATGGGCAAACCAATGGTTTCATAAGCCGCAACAACATTGGTAAAGATAAAGGGTTTTGTAACAAGACCAGAGCCAGAGCGTTTAAAGTCTGACAAAAATGTATCAAGAATTGTCTTCCATGAATCAAGCCAACTGCGAGCACCGGCTTCATCATCAGGCGCATCGGAAAAGATTTTCTTGAACATCGGAATAAGTTCTTCATGCGAAGTCGCAACGAAGATATCCTCTTCAACCGAATAGTCCACCCCAACAAAATAATCCTTCAACCCACCTTGAGCAGCAAGCCGGACACTCATTTGCTCTGTCAAACGCTCTGCCGTTTCAAGGAAAGTTCCCAAAGCCGAAATAGAGGATGCAGAAAGATTATCAGGATCACCAAACGGCACCTGTTCACCAAAATAGCGCTCAACAAAATCAAGCTCTTTGCTGGTGACCGTTTCCCAGCCTGCATTGGAATTGTCACTAACATGAGCAAATAAATCAGCCTTGCTGGGATATTGAATGACAGTGCCATCAGCATCCTTGATAGGCGTCCCACCAATCATTTTCCAATATGTACGAGACACAGAGGTACCATCATCAAGCACCACATCTTCGGTGATCTCTAAAGCGAAATCCAAAACCCTCAAATTACTTTCGGACCGCTCAATAAGCGCATGAACATTGGGGTTGCTGTTACCAGCATCCTTCGCCTCGGGCGGACCATCCATCCAAGCATCAAAAATTTCAAAAGCACGTTCAGACAGGACATCAAGATCCAGAACATTCAGCGTCGGCAAAACACGATTAACAACCGAAGCAAACGTACCCTCTGCCTCATTCAGTGTAAGCGAGACATGCAAATCTGTTAAAGTGCCGCGCCCCTTCAAATTGGGCATGGTCTGGCTCACAATGTCAGAGACGCTGGTGTCACCCATATACACCGTGTCATAATTATTGACACGAAATTCCACATCACCAATCAGTCCGCTAGAACCATCTGAATAGGTAAAACTGCCAGTTCTCGCGACATTATTAAGCGAAATTTTCTGATCAGACTCGCTCGCAGCCAGACTAAGAGACGTAATATTCAAATCTGACAGCGTGAAAAGTTCACCTTCATCCGTTTCTCCATCACGATCCAGATCTCTCCAAACACGCAAATCAGAGAAAGAGCTGTCAGAGGCATCAATCACACCATCTAAATTCTCATCATAAGTCGACAATGCCGCAAAACCAGATTGGCCAACCCCACCAAACAGCTCGGCAATATAATCAATCGTACCATTGTCATTGACATCAAGAGCAAGCAAGCCATCATCAGGGGACACCCATCCCGTATATTCCTTGAAATGATCGCCATCCATGTCAAACATGGGACCGCTCGTGCCAGCCAAAGCTGTCAGCTCAAGGCCATCGCCATCCAGATCCAGAACAAGCGGATCAACCCCACCCGCATTGGCACGGAAATCAATATCTTTAATAGTCTTGTTGATCAGCTCCCAAACTGTAATTTTTCCGGCAGATTCGATGCTGGGATAGCCTTCCATAAGCTGCCAAACGATGGTTTCAGTTTGAGCCGTTCGAATGCCGGCAGTGAGCTCGCTTGAAGATGCCTGCACATCCTTGGAACCATTGGCAAGATAATAGAATGTCTCGTCCTTGCCATCGACTGATAGCAAATCACCAACAACAAGCGCACCTTCGGAGTTAAACCCAACCCGAACCATGCCCCCTTTGCCATAGGCCCATGGGCTTTCGGATAAAGCACCTCGAGTATACAACCCTGCTGCATTCATATGGCCATTCACATAAAGGCTGTCATATCCATCTGCATCTGTGACCAACGATCCACGACTGAGGAAAATTTTATCCGCATCATCCGCGCCACCAGGCCCGGTATGAATAACCGAACCAATACCGGAATGAAGCAAAACATCTTTGCCCTGCCCAAGATCAATGGTAGCAGCTCCCCTAGATAAAACCCAATCATCACCAGAACCAGCGTCAATCGTCATCTCTAGACGTTCTTGATCGTAGGTCTGATCTCCAGCGGAAACGTTCTGCGCGTAAATAAAATCATCTCCATTTCCGGCATTTATGTTTCCTTTGCCAGAATGGAATATCCAGTCCTCACCACCTTTCGTATTGACGTGAACTTCTCCTTCCCCTCGGACCCAAACAAGCTCATTGCCGCTTGCACCGTCAACCTTCATGATATTTGAATTACCAGAGTTAGCTTCACTAGTATCAACAATAATCATTTGTGAAAAATTGCTCGTTTCAGCCAAATTTTTGAGAACTAGTTGAGCAATATCAATCACAGTGTCCGAGGCCGCAGAAATGGTCTTCATCAATTGCCATTCAGGATAGGCTATATCAAGCAATTGAACTGTAAACTGAATCATCTCAATGCTATCAACTGCATCATACGAGATCCTTACAAGGGTCCCAATGCCGCCTGTTATCAATCCTAACGCAGCACTTTCCGCCAACATCACAGTCACACCAGCCGTTGCATCAGCAAGAAATTCAGGTGGAATATCAAGATCAATTTCAGTTAGCAGTTGCTCAATGGTAACGTTGCTGTCAGATGCAATTTTATACAACGACAGTCCAACCAATCCCATCATCAGAGTATGAACGGACCCAGCAGCACCAGATTCATTATTAAAGAATTCCTTGAAACCTTTCACAGAATTCAATTTAGAGCGGCTATTTGTATTCAAGGCACCATCCAAATCAGATATTGACCAAGAACTCAAATCAACATCCTTATAATAGGAAAGCCCTGCCTCTTTGGCGCCCTTATATTTGGCAACCATGGCGGACAGACCGCTTTTTCCTTCTGCACCATCATCAGGAACTAGATTTTTATTGAAGTCTATTTTTTCCTTCAACTTCAAACCGTTTTCAAAGGCCCATTGTTTCTTTACTTGTTCATAGCTGCCATATTTCTTATATAACTTGTCATAGGCAGCATCCTGATTTGCGAAACCGGGGCTGTTGGGATCTGAATTATTGAGAATGAACTCAGGCGGCTTGACCTTCTTTCCATCAAAGGATGCAGTTAGCCCATCTGATAGGAAAAATTGTAGTTTCTTAATCTCATTATTAAGGTCAATCGCCGACTTTCCAGGGTTCAGATTGCCCTGTTCATCAAAAAATTCATTCTGCATACCTTTCAATATATTGCGCACCATATCGGTATAAGCTTTATGAGGGCCGGTATGAGCCGAATTTGGATGAGCAATGCTATCAGGGGCTGCTAATGCCATATCATGCACTTGATTGGCTGTCGCTTTTGTTGGCAAATTAATTAAATTATCATTCCCGCCCTGATTATACAGTCCGGCATTTTTTAGTGCTTCTAAAACCGGATGATCTTTGACTTCATTGGGAATTAAATGGTGTTTCTGAAAGTCAGTCATGTCTAATTTCTGAAATTTTATAGTTTAAATCACTTATCCGAATTCGCTTTCAGCCAAGGCATCATACCTGGCTGCAGCCCATGCTTCGCTTCATAATTCAGCAAGGGGGCAACATTCTCTTCCGCAATCCAGAGTTCATCCACTTCCGGGCAGAATGCCGATAGAAAATATTTGAACTTTTCCTGTTTTAACCTCTTGTGGAAAGCATCAGAGACATACAATCCTCCTCCCGTGATTCTTTGTCTAAATGGCTTCCAGATATGTCGGCCCCCGATGGCCGGACGACTGAGTGTCTGTTTATGCTGATCTGTTATACGCAACCTTGGATATTCATCTGGCTCATCAAGTTTAAGCCATTCTTCGTCGGAATGTTTCATCAGCAAGCTGTCAAAGGTAACAGTACAATTGAAAATATAGAAATCTTCCTCAACCGGATCGCCGTTTTTTCGAAACAATTCCAACGGGAAAAATTGATGCACCTCTGGCTCAAAGTCTTCCACCAGATCTTTGAAACGCTGACTAACCGCATTCAGCGCAGGCATTGTAAAAATATCCGGGTAACTCTTTTTTCTGGTTTCTTCAATTGCTTTTGTGGGCAAACGAGCAGGATTTGCAGGCAAACCAAGACTGAACGAAAAGCCATACTTGTTTTCAGGCTTATCCAGAAACTCAAAATGGGGTTCTCGTGCGTGATAAGCCAATTCCATTAGATAAGCCATTTTCTACCTTCCTCGTTTTCCAAAAGGTTGGCGTGCTCGACCATTACCAGAGGCAGGCCGATGAGGAGCACCACCCAAGCCAGGTAGTTTTGCCTTTTGAGTTGGAGCGGGTTGTGTATTCTCATAAGTGAGTTGCAAGACACGCCCATCAAATTGCAATCCATGATCTTTAAAATGAACGCGCATTGTTTCGCCCTCGCTTTGACCAAGGGTATCGCCATCATTCAGGACCGCGCCATTCATCAGCAAATACTGAAACACGCCAAAAATCTTCTGCGCCAAATCCGCAGGCTGTAAACGCGTTGGCAAAAATTCAATTTCCATCCCTAAGAAGGCAAAAGCCCCAGATGTCACACATCCAACAGCAAGGCTCCCTTCCTGCTCACCTCTAATCCAAAAGAGATTAATCCAGTCTTCAACGGGCAATTGCTTGTTCAGAATTCCCCTTGCAGCTTCACCAAAACCATCAGGAGAAATGAGCAATTGCGCACTAGACCAATAAACCCCAAGACCGGAAACCACCTCGCTCACTGCGGCGGTAGCCAAACTGTTCATGATTGCAAAATGTAGGGCTTGCTCGTGGTTCGAAGGCAATTCAAGACATCCCACGACTATATGAGCTTTATGCGCAGCAACTGCCACTCCTGCCTCTGACCAGGCAAGAGAAAACTTAAGAGCTGTATCAAATGTACCCGCGGGTACTGCTGACGCATTCTGGATAAGGCTGATTTTGACCCCTCCGACCTCCAGAATGACCGGTTGATTGTCACTGGGCGCTTGCAATATAGCCAAAGATGAACCAATGGGAGTAAGGTAGCCCCTGAGCTTTGCAACAATCGCATCAAGATCAAGTGAAACTTGACCATCTGTAAGGACAAAACTGAAAAACTGATTAGACATACCAGACCTCTTTATTGGTTAGACTCGAACTCAATTTAATCCAAATCAGTCCAAAGCCATAAATAACTTTAGGTTTCCAAAGAACTTGCTCACGTTTTAAATTCCTTCAAACTCTCACCAAACAGTGCTCTGATCTTATCGGTCAAAGTTTCCCCTACCGCCTCTAGCCCCGTCACAAGCATCAACCAAAAGCACTCGCAGCTCTCCAGTCCTATCGCGCAAGACGTAGCGGACCAAGCTCCAACACCATGTTACGCGCAAGCCATCAAAGCCCCCCGATGAACCGGATCTATATAGGATTTTCAGAATGGGATAGACGATGCCAATGCAGCAAAGCAACAAAAGTAAATCTTTAAAGTCAGATATCCTTCACAAAACCGCAACAAAAAAAGAATGATTGTAATAAGACCAGTGATCACAATTGGGAGTTTTATTCAATGGATAAACCCGGGCGCTCCCAACCATCCACAAATATTGAATTTAAAATACATAAAACTACTGATTGCATTCACGTTGCAATAAAAATCACCCAGCCACATCAATCGCAGGTCCCTGCCCGGACAAGAATTGCCGAACAGCATCCAAATCCTGCACCGGGCGCAAATTTTGGGCTTTTGTACCAATCAAGACAGGCGCCATGGTTGAAATTTTATAAGTCAGGCCGGAATACTGAGCATCCACATATTGCTCAACACGCACCAGAATACGAGATCGAACCCCATCCAGCAAACCATAAAATGCATAAAGCCCCAATGCCAGACCGCCCAGCACCACAAGGGTCGGCACAGAGCCACTTGCAAGCACACGATCATAGATTTGCAGCATGAAAACCGGACCTTTCAGCATCAGGATATTGATCAGAATGCTGACCAACCCAATCCCCAACCAAACCTTGCCCAAACCTAAAAAAGCCGACAGTCAAAAGACTGTCGGCTTATAGTCTAAGTCATCGAAGATAGATCTCCAGATATCTTACGCGAAACGGAAATCATCCTGATGAAGATCAGATACAGAGACATCTTTTAGCAAAATGCTGTCATCATCATCGAGCCGGATGAAGGTATCCGCCCCCTGATCCGAAGCCACCGCCAGAACATCAGCAAAAGAGTCAAAACCGGAAATCCCCGACAACTCAATCACATCATCGCTACCAGAACCGGCACTGAAATCTTCAATAACATCATCATCATCTCCAGCGGCAAAGATGAAGACATCATCCCCCTCACCCCCTTCGATATTGTCATTGCCATCTTTGCCGTTCAGGACATCATCGCCCTCACCACCATAAAGACCATTCCAACCATCATCACCGGTGATGGTATCATCATAGGAAGAGCCGATAACGGCTTCGATATTGACAAAGCTATCCCCGGCAGCAATGCCTGTATTCTTTGAATCATCGCTGAGATTAACACGCACACCGGAAGCCGCATCCCAATAGACAGCCGTATCCCAGCCATCTCCGCCATCAAGAATATCAGCTCCAGCACCACCAATCAGCATATCATTGCCATCAAGCGCCCGGATATGATCCTTCACAGATGTCCCGGATAGCGTTTCATCATTGTCCATTCCAACGATGGAAATACGAGGAAACTCAAAATCATCTTCATGAAGATCCGCAAGCTCAACATCACTCAGGGTAAGAGAGTTCTTGGCATCAATATCAATAACGATATCATCCCCATTCTGACGCGTCGCTGCCATCATCTGGCTGAAACTGGAAAAGCCTGCTTCAAAACGAACAACATCCTCACTACCGGCACCGGCAGAAAAATCCTCAATGACATCGTGATCACTGCCTTGGCCAATCACAAAGACATCATCCCCTTTGCCACCCTCAATATTGTCATTGCCACCTTGGCCATTGATCACATCATCGCCGTAACTGCCATAAAGACCATTCCAACCATCATCACCAATCAGCTTGTCATCATAATCAGAGCCAATAACGGCCTCGATGCTGATGAAAACATCACCAGATGCTTCGCCTCTATTGTTTACGTTATTTGCGGAATTTACAGAATTAACGGAGAAAGCTCTGTTATTTACGCTGCTCGCAAGATTAACAGTTACTGCTTTTTTAGCGCCCCAATAAGCAGCAGTATCCCAGCCTTTGCCACCATCTAATGTATCTGCGCCATCACCACCAATCAAAATGTCATCGCCAGCCTTACCTATGAGATGATCATCACCATCTGTTCCGTTCATTTCATCAGAAGAAGGCGTACCTTTTTGCGGGTCTGGATCTGGACCTAGACCTGGATTGGCAGAAAAGGATAATTCCAATCCAAAAGAACCATTCTGCCAATTCATAATTGTAAAATTATATTTGATATTCTCATTACCAAACGTTTCGTAATAGGTAACCTGCAAATCATCTTCGACTAAACGCATTATTACACTAATATAATGAAATGCATGCAAATAACCAGCAAGAGTATTCGGAGAACCCAGCACAGGATCCATAAACAACGCTTCGCGGAAATCCAAATAATGATTTGGATATTCCGTTCCTAGCCACAGCTGGCCATCGCCATCAATATCCTCAACCACATCACCATCGGTCACAAAATAAGTGTCATGCCCCTTGCCACCCTTTAAAATGTCACTGCCAGTTTCACCTTTGAGAATATCATCCCCGTCACCGCCATAAAGGACGTCATCCCCATCACCACCTTTAATAGTATCGCTACCATCGCCTCCAACAACCAAATCATTTCCATCCTCTCCATGCAGCAAGATATCATCTCCCTCACCACCGAAAAGAAAATCACGACCACTACCACCATAGATTTTATCATTTCCATGATGGCCAATTAGGAGATCAGAAGCATCGTTGTTCCCGCGAATAATGTCGTCGTTTATACTCCCCAACAAACCAATTTTTGTATTTTCAATTCTATCTGCTGAAGTCAGGTAGGTACTAACTTTCAACTGCTCAATCTCATCAACACCCTTGGGAGAGTTATAATATCCGGTTCTTATATGTGAATTTGATGGAGAGCCTGCTAATTCTGCCATTACTTTATCGGCAAAACGTACGGCACTACCTTGAACATCGGCATCCAGTTTTGCCAAAAAATCGAGATACTGCTCCTTAGTTACTTTTCCTTGTATAGGATCCTCTGTTCCTTCCACCCCTTCTACAACGACAGCAGCTAGATGCGAAAGCTCATGAGCAAGTATTCTAGCAAGCGAATAATCTATTACTTGTCCATATTGATTAAAAAATCCAGTCGCCTTAATATCTTCATTAGAGACCCATAGTTTACCTTTGCTACACTGGGCCTGGCTATCTCCATGGTCAATCATTTCAATTTGATAAGTCTTGCTGGCTTCTGTTGAGCCATCCGTTCCCCGCCAGTGAATTAACAATTTTTCGCCAGTTTCTGTATTGAAAATCTTCTCCAGCTCGGCACCAACTGACTTCACCTGATCTTCAGTTTTACCAGATACAATATAAGTATATTAAATTTTCGCTTGATCACCGGGATTGACAATTTTAGAAAAATTGAAAGTTTTAGTATACATATTTATATCTCAATTTTAATATTGCTGATTTAAGCATTTATTTGAATTTTGAATGATTTCATCTTTCATTTGCGCCAATATGGGCACATAAACACTTTGGGACCCTTTCCTACGAATAAGGGCTTTTGAGTACTTGCTGCAATTCTGAATGGTAGTATTCCAATATTTTCGGAATTGAGGCGCCAAACATTTCCATGTATTATCCATTAAAATAGGCACAATAATAGCCGAACCATCAAGTATACTTGAGTGCTTCATTACTTGATCTTTCTTATCTAATAGATCAAAAAAAATTTTCTCACTACTAAAGAATGTCATACCAAGCCCATAGGGGCGCAATTCGTCTTTAGACGCAATCAGTTGATCTGAATTCTTGTGAATCAATAGCTCAAAAAGAGAAACTTGGGTAAATATAGCTTCGCAGGTAATTCTTCCATCAGGCTGACGTGAAACCAAAAGCCCTTTGGTCACAGAAGATCGAGTTGAATTTCTACCTGTATGTTTATAAAATCCTACACCACTCTCTTCATCATAGAATTCACAAAAATGCTTGCTATGATACCCATCTTCATTCTTGATAAGATTGAGCTTTTTTCCCCCCGCATACAAAATTGAACGATTATCAAAACACAACCTTAATTCACTATTCTCCAATTTTCCACTTTTGATACCCATTTGAGAAAGATCTGCAATCTGAGGAGCAAATACCGATTTCGGTGATATGGAGCTTCTAACCCAACGCTGCTCAGTTGGTGGAAGGTTTACATTCGGAGATTCCTGAAAATTTCGAGAAACCCAATAGCTTATTCCATCATTTGCGTGGGAGTGATCAGCAGTTTGACAGATCAACCCAATTAGCAAAATCAAACTAGATATTTGAAGAGAGAAACCACTGGGCATAAAAAAGCCTGTTCTTTTGAGATAAATGACCGATTCACAAAACCGCATAAAATACGAATGATTGTAGCGCAAACAGTGACCACAATTGGGAGCTTTATTCAACGGATAAACCCGCTCACTCCCAACCATCTACAAGTATTGAATTTAAAATACACAAAACCACTGATTGCATTTACATGCTAGTAAAGCACCTACCCAGACACATCAATCGCACCAGCAAAGCCTGGGACTAAACACCTAGGGGCATACAATTCCATGAGGCCTTGAAAGCCCAAATAAAGAGCAGCACAAATCACCAAAATCCGAATAAGTCGCTTCTTTGATTTGGGCAAAGGAATATGTCTTTTAACCATACAAATATCTCGGATTTATTCAGCCATTATAAGAACTTAATCTATCAATTTAATTTTCAAGAAAAACAAAGTCTAAAAAACCAAAAAACCACCCAGCCATTCAAGGCATTAGGTGGTTTCGAAACCCTTGCGGGTAAAATGGTGCGGCCGAGAAGACTCGAACTTCCACGGGAGTTACCCCACAGCGACCTCAACGCTGCGCGTCTACCAATTCCGCCACGGCCGCTAATCCGTATTGCGTCAAGACAGCTTGTCTTGTTGGTGGCGTGTACGTACCAAACTGTTTGACAGGGCACAAGCATTTTCGGTGCCAGATCAACAGCTTTGTGCAAAAGAAATTCTATCCGGCCTCAACCCTGTTCAGACCCCGCAAAGGTCGCCAGGATGGGCTACGCATCAAAACGCGGGTGATGGAAATGCCAACCTTTTCTCCGCGCAGAATAACCTGCCCATGGGCAACCGGCACATCATTGGCCAAAATCAGGCAATCATCTTCTTCAAAGGCATCAAGCTCAATCACCGCACCACGGCCCATGCGCAACAATTGATGAATGGGAATCATCGTCTCCCCAAGCTGCACGGAAATGTCGATTGCAATATTGTCCAGATTTGTCACGATTAACCCTTCCGTGAACGCCACGGATCGCTTATGTCAGAGAGCAGGATCCAAAATCCTAATAGAGTGTTACCTTTTAAAGTAAATGAAACCTTAACGAAAGAGTCACAATCGACCATGACCACGGACCGTTCCACAATCGCCCGCCAATCCATGCTCGCCAACCACACAGATCCGGTGGAATGGCTGATCAGCGATGTCCCGGTCCCCTACCCCGATGCCCAAAGCTTCATGGAAGATCGTGTCAAAAGAATCGCAGACGGCACAGCGGCAGAATGCATCTGGCTGTTGGAACACCCCCCCCTTTATACGGCAGGCACCAGCGCCAATCCGCAAGATTTGATTGCCCCGGACAAATTCGACGTTTTTGAAACCGGCAGAGGTGGCGAATATACCTATCACGGCCCTGGCCAGCGCATTGCTTATGTGATGCTGGATTTAAAGCGCCGCTCGCAGGATATCAGACTGTTTGTGGCCACTTTGGAAGACTGGATCATCAACACACTAGAAGCGCACAATATCAAGGGAGAGCGCCGGGAAGACAGGGTTGGCGTCTGGGTGGAGCGAGCGGACAAAGGGCAAGACGTGGAAGATAAAATTGCCGCCATCGGCATTCGCTTACGCAAATGGGTCACCTTTCATGGCATCAGCCTGAATATTGAACCGGACCTGACCCATTATAGCGGCATCGTGCCCTGTGGCATTGCAAAACATGGCGTCACATCCTTTGTTGATCTGGGTTATCCCATTACCATGCCAGAGGTGGATATGACCTTGCGTGAAGAATTTGAAAAGCTCTTTGGCCCAACACACTGGGCAAAGGATGCTTAAAGAGTAAGCTTAACAAAGTCTATCTGCGGACAGTCAAAGATATCAACTGGACAGAAATACAATCTAAAGTCATGGTCGGCTTGCATAAGCCATTTTAAAGATCAAGACCATGTTAAGATATAGTTCCAAAGCCTTTTCTAAAAAAAGCAAAACACTCCAAGCATTCGTGAGGGATGAAAGCGGTGGCATCACCAGCCATGTCTTGATGATGATGGTGACCCTCTCCTTTGCTTACCATCTCGCACTTCATGTTCGCGGTGCCATAAATGATCATTTCAGACAGATCAGCGCTATTTTGGCATCCATTGCGCGATAGCAAACAAAAAACCCGGATCCTTGATCCGGGTTTTCAATATCAAAGTACTGAAACAGTCACCTAAGCATCATCGCCGCTGGCAAATTCCATGATCACCGCATCAACAGCCAAACTGTCTCCCGGTGCAGCATTGATCTTGGAAACCACCAGATCACGCTCGGCACGCAGAATATTTTCCATTTTCATGGCTTCCACAGTGGCCAGAGCCTCCCCTGCCTGCACTTGCTGGCCTTCCTGAACAGCAATGGAAACAACCAGACCCGGCATGGGGCAGAGAAGCAGATTAGAGGTATCTGGCGGAATACGAACCGGCATCAAGGCTTCCATCGCCGCTACATTGGGACGCATCACCTTTGCAGACACCTGCACACCGGAATGGGTGAGCTGATAGGCATTCAGACCATTGCGCACCTGCACCGTCAGTTTTTTGCCACCGACCGTACCGGTCCAGAGCTTGGCACCGGGCACCCAGTCAGAGACCACAGAAACCCGCGTACCATCATCATATTGCATATCCATCTCAATAGGAGTGGATGGCATACCGGCAACAAAATCAACCGCAACACGATTTTCTTTGGAAAGAGCCACAACCCATTCCTGACGTGTCTCACCAGAATGCGGTGCCATGCGATCAATCAAATCATCAAGACGGTTTTTACGCACCATTTCCATGGAAAGCGCCACAGCTGCCAAAGCCTTTTCGCTCTGCTCATCAAGGGAAACCCCTTCAAAGCCGTCTGGATATTCTTCAGCAATGAAAGCAGTGGTCAAATTGCCAGCTTTCCAGCGCGGATGATCCATCAAGGCCGCCAAGAACGGCACATTATGCTCAATCCCGTCAACCACAAAGGCATCAAGCGCAGTGGACATATGCGCAATCGCAGCCTCACGCGTATCGGCATGGGTGCAGAGCTTGGCAATCATCGGGTCATAGAACATGGAAATTTCAGAGCCCGACACAACGCCAGTATCATTGCGGATTGTCAGCCCATCCACTGTCCCCTCTTCTGGTGGCATATAATTCACCAGACGGCCAATGGATGGCAGGAAATTACGAAACGGATCTTCCGCATAAATACGGCTTTCAATCGCCCAGCCATTAAGCTTGATATCGTCTTGCGTGATATCAAGCGTCTCGCCATAGGCAACACGGATCATCTGCTCAACCAGATCAACACCTGTGATCAATTCAGTGACCGGATGTTCCACCTGAAGGCGGGTATTCATTTCAAGGAAATAGAAATTCTTGTCCTTGTCGACAATGAATTCCACCGTACCGGCAGAGCAATAATCAACGGCCTTTGCCAAAGCCACAGCCTGCTCGCCCATGGCTTTGCGGGTTTTCTCATCCAAAAAAGGCGATGGCGCTTCTTCAATCACCTTCTGGTTACGACGCTGAATGGAACATTCGCGTTCGCCCAGATAAACCGCATTGCCATGTTTGTCGGCCAAAACCTGAATTTCAATATGGCGCGGACCCACAACAAACTTTTCAATGAAACAGCGATCATCCCCAAAAGACGACTTGGCCTCGGACTTGGCCAATTGAAAGCCTTCGCGGGCCTCATCTTCATCCCAGGCAATGCGCATTCCCTTGCCGCCACCGCCAGCAGAGGCTTTGATCATCACCGGGAAGCCAACATCCTTGGCAATACGCACGGCATGCTCGGCATCTTCAATCACATCCATATGCCCGGGCACGGTCGAAACCTTCGCCTCATTGGCAAATTTCTTGGATTCGATCTTATCGCCCATTGCCTGAATAGCGCCGGGAGGCGGGCCAATAAACTCAATCCCCGCATCCGCCAATGCTTTACAAAAGTCAGCATTTTCGGACAAAAATCCATAGCCCGGATGCACAGCCTCTGCACCGGTCTCCACACAAGCCTGAATGATCTTGTCACCCAAAAGATAGGATTCTGCCGCTGGCGGCGGGCCAAGATGAACCGCTTCATCCGCCATTTTCACATGCAGAGCATCCTGATCCGCATCGGAATAGACAGCAACGGTTTTAATGCCCATCTTCTGAGCTGACTTAATCACGCGGCAGGCGATTTCCCCGCGGTTAGCAATCAAAATCTTTTTGAACATGACAATCCTGCACATGCGTTGGTTTTCTTCTGTTCCCATGTTGTAAGACGAGCCAGACAGATAAACAACTCGGACGAACGGCGCAGGTCGGACAAAAAGCCGTAATTCTGCCCATGAAAGGGCAAAAATGCGCCTTTGGTTTAAGCCATAGCGCCAAAAGTCCGACCTTTTGACACCCTCAGCTTGAGGATAACTAGCCCTCAAAAGCGCTTTTCTCGCCTTTGGCTTGATCTTTAGCCCGCCTCTGGCCACAAAGAACCAAAGACAAAAGACGACAAAGCGCACAGCAAACATGCCTCGCAAAGTCCAAAAGAAACAAAACCAAGGAGTGAGATCGTGAGCATATCTCTTGCCCCCCGCCCTCTGGGGCCAATCCAGTGGCAACCGGACCATATGCCCCTGATCATGGGCATCATCAATGTGACGCCTGATTCCTTTTCCGATGGCGGACAATTTGATAAAGAAGAGGCAGCCCTCGCCCATGCCAGACAATTGGCGCAGGAAGGCGCACATATCCTCGATATTGGCGGCGAATCAACCCGCCCCGGCGCGCAAGTCGTGGGATTGGACGAAGAGCTGGCCCGCATCAAACCAGCCATACAAGCCATCAATGCCGCAAAGCTGGGCACCGCCCTGTCCATCGACACTTACAAAGCAAAAGTCGCAGAAGCCGCCCTTGAGGCTGGCGCCCATATTGTCAATGATGTCTGGGGTTTGCAGCGCGAGCCGGACATTGCAAAAGCCGCAGCCGAGCATCAGGCCCCGGTGATCATCAATCACTGGGAAAAAGCCATCCCTGCCGATACAGATCTGCTTGATACGATGAAAGCTTTCTTTGATCGCTCCATCGAAATTGCCTTGAAAGCGGGCCTGTCCGACCATCATATCATTCTCGACCCTGGCATCGGCTTTGGCAAAAGCTTTGAGGACAATCTGATCATCCTGAACCGTCTGGAAGAGATTTGCGCTTGGGGCTATCCGCTCCTGATGGGAACATCGCGCAAAAGCTTCATCGGCAAATTGCTGGATAAAGAACCGCAAGATCGCCTGTTCGGAACCATTGCCTCCAATGTCATTGCTCAGATGAAAGGCGCGCACATCTTCCGCGTCCATGATGTGGAAGCCCATCTGGACGCCCTGACCATTACCAAGGCCATTCAGCAGGCCAAATAAGCTTGCCATAAAGGCACACCAATCAAGGATATATCATGGACAGAATCATCCTGCGCGATTTGGCTTTCTTTGCCTATCATGGCGTCTATCAGGAAGAGGCCAATCTCGGCCAGCGCTTTTACTTTGATCTCGATTGCTATCTCGATCTCTCCATTGCCGGCAACAGCGATGACGAGAACCAGACAGTCCGCTACGACCATATTGCCAAACGCATCGAAGACATTGTCATCGGCCAACGCTTTCAGCTGATTGAAGCCTTGGCAGAAGCCGTTGCCAAAGACTTGCTCACCCATATGGACAAACTCCAGAGCGTGCGCCTGAAGGTGCGCAAGCCAGAGGCCCCGATTCCCGCTATCATTAAGGATATCGCAGTCGAAATCACCCGCGAGCGCAAGGATTATGGCCTATGATTCGCGCCTATCTGAGCCTTGGTGGCAATCTGGGCGATCCACGGCAATCCATTCGCACAGCTGTCACCACCTTGGACCAGCATCCCAAGATCAAATTGATCGCTTTGTCGCATTTTTACAAAACCCCACCTTGGGGCAATGAAAATCAACCCCCTTTCGTCAATGCCTGCGCACAAATTGAGACAGATCTGCCCGCAGCTGATCTGCTGGCCCAATGTCTGAAAACAGAGCATGATATGGGGCGCGAACGTCTGGAACATTGGGGACCGCGCATCATTGATATCGACATTCTGACCTATGGCAAGGAAGCAATCGATCAGGACACGCTCACCATCCCCCACCCTTACATGATGGAGCGTGGTTTTGTTCTGGTGCCGTTAAAAGATCTGGAACCCGACTTTTCCCTCAATGGCCTTAGCATCGATCAGGCACTGGCAAAGCTCGATATCAGCGATATCGAACGTCTTGAGGAATGATAAAACAAGATGGGGGGTCAGAAATGATCCCCTTCTGTGAAAGGGCCATAGCGCGTGCTGGCTGTGATCAAATAAGCCGTGGACCAACCAATATGGATAAAACCGGCAATCCCCTCCAAAGCCCCCAAAATACGCCAGTCTGGCGACAGAATCACATCCCCATAGCCAAGGGTCGAAAAGGTCACGGTCGAAAAATACAGCGACATGTGAAAATCGGGCAATGCATCAATCAGCCAATAGGTAAAGGCCCAAACCCAGATCTGAAAGGCATGAATGCCAAAGATGCCCAAAACCGTGGCAACCATCAGCCACATCTTCTTATAATGAACAGAGATATGACCACCAAAGCGGGCCAAGGCTTTGACCCGACTGCTCAGCTCAATCACACCAAAAATCTGAATGAAGACACAGGCGGTAATAACAAAACTGCCAACAATCAAACTGACTAACATCACACACGTCCATTCAGCAAAACCGGCCTCATTCAGCCCGTTGCCATTCTGTCCCCACCTTGCAACGAAAAAGGCTATATAAAAAAAATCGCGCTTCGGTTAACGAAACGCGATTTTTTTAAATCCGGTCATCCAAAAGGAAACAAGATACATATTAAAGCGGAATGTTATCGTGCTTCTTCCATGGATTTTCCAATTGCTTGTTGCGCAACATGCTCAAGGCACGCGCCAAACGGCGGCGGGTGGATTTTGGCATGATCACTTCATCAATGAAGCCGCGCTCTGCTGCCACAAATGGCGACAGGAAGCGATCTTCATAATCCTGCGTATGCTGGGCAATTTTCTCAGGATCATCCATATCCTTGCGGAAAATGATCTCAACGGCCCCCTTGGCCCCCATCACCGCAATCTGCGCTGACGGCCAGGCATAATTGACATCTCCGCGCAAATGCTTCGAGGCCATCACATCATAAGCGCCACCATAGGCTTTACGGGTAATAACGGTGACTTTGGGAACAGTTGCCTCAGCATAGGCAAACAGCAATTTAGCCCCATGCTTGATCAAACCGCCATATTCCTGATCGGTCCCCGGCAGGAAGCCCGGAACGTCCACAAAAGTCACAACAGGAATTTCAAAGGCATCGCAGAAACGCACAAACCGCGCCGCCTTACGTGAGGCATCCGAATCCAGAACACCGGCCAAAACCATTGGCTGATTGGCAACAAAGCCAACGGTCCGCCCTTCGATGCGACCAAAACCGGTAATAATATTCTGGGCAAAGGCTTCCTGAATTTCGAAAAAGTCGCCCTCATCCACCGTTTTCAGGATCAGCTCTTTCATATCATAGGGCTTGTTGGGATTATCCGGCACCAGGGTATCCAACGAATCCTCAATACGATCCCAAGGATCATAGCTCTCAATTTCCGGCACATCTGCAACATTGGAAGAGGGCAGGAAGTCAATCAGACGACGCATTTGCAA
>JAOXSG010000967.1 GCA_025800105.1 Cohaesibacter sp.
TCATTTCCAATGCGCGCAGCAAGCAAAGCGACCCTCCAACCTCACCAAATACTGCGCCTGCCACGAAATCCCTGAATTGCTTCCGCCAATAGAAAGACGATTCGAACAGATTCCGAGGATATCCGACGATATCCGACGATAAAATTGTCATCTCGCACCCGCCGCTTCGGAGACCTTCCCCGTGCGATCTTGGCGACAATTTTGTATTGAAAAATACAACATTTCGCGGTCCGGCTATCTCCCAGAATGTCACCAAGTGCTGTACCTGCCACGAAAAGTCACCCGCCAACCTCCCCTGAGCATCGGGTATTGATTCTGATCAATAAACTTATCAATATTTCTATTGATATTGATTTTGTATGTTTTTATTGATTTAATCAATAAGGTCTTTATTGATTTTGTAAATTCTTATTGATTTTTACAATTGATTTTTCTATTGATTTTCATGGCTGAACCTAATTGATTTTTCTATTGATTTCCCTTTTGATTTTTGTATTGATTTGCTGCAGCAAAATCACATGTTTCTCTATTACAGCTGTGTTTCAATTGTGGCAATTTGCTCAAGTTGGAAAGCAATTTCCTTTGCAGTTCACTGGGCCAAAGCATCCTTGACAAAAGGATTCGAACATCCTTGCCAAAAGGAAAGCCCTTGCCAAAAGGATCCTTGTCAAAAGGAAGCTCCTTGCCAAAAGGATATAACCTTGTCAAAAGGAGACCCTTGCCAAAAGGAACATGGGTGGGCAACCCTGGGTGCTGCAGTGGATGCCTTCTTAGCCCAATATGGGTTTTGAAGGCACTGCAGAGCCCTTGACAAAAGAGCCATCCAAGAGAAACTTTGACAAAAGGTGGAGAAGCTCTTTGACAAAAAGAACTGGCCCCAGCTGCAAGAAACCTTGACAAAAGGTTTCTGAGCCATTCTTTGACAAAAAGAATTGGCCTCCTCACAAGAAACCTTGACAAAAGGTTTCTGTTCTTTGACAAAAAGAACTTGCCCACTGGCAAGAAACCTTGACAAAAGGTTTCTGTTCTTTTGACAAAAAGACCCTGTCCCCTCCTGACAAGAAACCTTGAGGAAAGGTTTCTGAGCCATTCTTTGATCAAAAGAAAAGGCCAGCAGCAACAAGCCTTGACAAAAGGCATTTGCAT
>JAOXSG010000978.1 GCA_025800105.1 Cohaesibacter sp.
CGTAAAATCTTGAAAATGAACCACATTGTCGCGATTTTTCTCCTTGCCATTGCGCAAAACTGCTCTCGCAGAATGGGCCAAATTAATGGGTCCTGAGCCTAAGTAGCCGCTGCTCTGCTCTGAAACAACGGATTTATCAGAGTATTTTATAAATCTGCAATCTATATTGACGAAGAGAATTTAAATATTCATTTTGATGAAAATTCAAACAAAGGCAAGTCTAGACTGTCATCACAGTAAAAAGACAATTGACAGGCGCAAAAAGGCGAGGCCCACAAAAAAAGGGCAGCCCAATGGACTGCCCCAATCTTAGCAAGTAGCTATGAGCGATGATTACATCATGCCGCCCATACCACCCATGCCGCCCATGCCGCCCATATCAGGCATTGCAGGTGCGCCACCATCTTTAGCAGGTGCATCAGCAACCATAGCTTCGGTGGTTACCATCAGACCAGCAACAGAAGCTGCGTCCTGCAGAGCAGTGCGAACAACTTTGGTTGGGTCAATGATGCCAGCTTCGATCATGTTGACATAAGTCTCGGACTGGGCGTCAAAACCAAGAGTGGCATCGCCTTCCAGAACTTTATTGACAACGATAGAGCCTTCAACACCGGCATTCTCAGCGATTTGACGGATCGGAGCCTGCAAAGCGCGCAGAACAATCTTGATGCCAGCTTCAATGTCAGCATTGTCGGAAGAAAGCTCGGCAACAGATTTGGAGGCACGCAGAAGCGCAGTACCACCACCTGGAACGATACCAGCTTCAACAGC
>JAOXSG010001013.1 GCA_025800105.1 Cohaesibacter sp.
TTCATCTACGCGGTGTGATTCAGTCACAAGCCTCTCAGTTCGTGAAGTTCCAGCATTCTGACTCTTGACACACATGGTCATCTGCTCATGAATCTGATTCACAGATCCTCCTGCACTAGGGTCAGCTTCAGGTTCTGGGTTATCATCACCCTCATCCTCTTCATAGTATTCGTCATATTCTTGGTCATCCTCGTCTCCTTCTTCATCAACTCCTCGAAACTTGTTTCCTTTCCCACGTCCTTTAGCTTTCCTTCCACCCTTGCCTCTACCAGTTCCACGTCCAGTGGGCTTCCTACCTTTTCCAGAAGGTTTCGATGGCTGACTCTTAGCTTTCGCCTTGAGCTTCTTGTCTGGATGTTTTTTCCAACAGTCTTTAGCAACATGACCCTTCTTGCCACAATAACTGCACTTCTTTGGTTCCGGACAATTCTCTGCCAAATAACCCTTCTTTCCACAGTTGAAGCATGTCTTGTCCTTAACATCTGGTTTCTGCAAAGACTGAGTTACATGGATTGATCCCATGTCACCTTGGACTCGGGTTCTGATGTAATAGTCCTGAACTCCAATGAAAAGTTGCTGGACGGTAGTAGCATTCTGATGCAACTGAAGAAACTCTTGCACCTTTGCTGGCAAA
>JAOXSG010001018.1 GCA_025800105.1 Cohaesibacter sp.
AACTGATTTCACTGATCTGTTTTTTTTTATTTGACAAGGTAATCAAAAGAAAAAGAATAAAAATATTTTCTTCGATCTGGCCTGAATTTATGGCGGAATGAAACAATGGGTGTCACAAAATTTTGGTGATGTATAGTGAAAACGTCACTGTGAGTGAAATTTTGTCAAAAAGTCTCGAAAAGCCAGGAATTTTGTCAAAATTTGCTTGCATTACAGTCAAACCGGATGTTCTTTTCTGCGCAACTTTGCAAACTTCCGCCGCAATGTTGGTATTTTGATTGGCAGTTTGCTCTGAGCAATTTGCAACCGGCTCGTGTAAGTTGGTCGCGAAAGTTGCAAATTTGCTCACATAGATTCCTCTGCCGAATTCTCTTCAAATTGAAAATTTCGCTCAGAACATTGCTCAGTTGATTTTAAGTACATGCAGACGATAACTGAGGTCCATCTGATCGTAAGAAGTGTTTGAACAACGTATTCTTAGTCGCGACTCGACAGTCGCGGAGAATCAATAACAACGCAACCATCAAGTTTCTTTTTATTTTGAACACAACACGTCACTTCGACTATCTTTCTAAGCGATGTACTTGTACTGCATG
>JAOXSG010001030.1 GCA_025800105.1 Cohaesibacter sp.
ACCCTGGGTAACTGGATGCTTAGCAAAATTAATAATAAAATTGGTGAAAAGCAGGAACACAGTGAAATTACCGTAACCACTTTCTATCCAGGGGGCAGACCTAGGGGTGGTTCGGCGAGGCCCCTACACCACAGGTAGACAACAGTCCACCAACCCTTAGCTAAAGGAGTATTGGCGATCATATATATCTGACTGCATTTGATAAAACCGGCCTGCCTGCAAAACTAAATTCAACTCATTCAGAGTCGCTCTACTCAACCCTCCCCACCCCTTCTCTTTTTCACTGCCTACTATGATCGGCCCTCCGGCAGGCAGCCCAAGGCCAGGGCTACCCCACAGCACAATCCTTGTTACCACCGAGCCCAGGAAAGCCGAGCGGGTTAATTTTCAAGAGCTGCACCCTGAAACTACCACTGGAATTTTAATAACATGACACAGTCAAACTTTCAAGGGAAAGCCCAACCCCCCCCCCCCCTCCCCCAGTCCTGCGGTTTTAAAATACAGCTGCTAGGAGGCCACTGCCAGTTAGC
>JAOXSG010001031.1 GCA_025800105.1 Cohaesibacter sp.
GTTTGGTCAAAGCCTATGCCCCATGCCCGGAGATGGCGGCAAAAGATGGCCTGTCCTTGACCCATTGGGCGGTAGAGATCCTTATCCGCAACGGTATTAAGGTCGGTCCCAGTGGGCAAGATCTGCAAGCCATTGATCAACCCGGCCTGTTGGATCCGCTCTCCCTCGGCAATCCGTCGGGTAAGAAAATCGCCGTGGTGACAGCGATTTTCGGCGGCTATGATAAATTGATGCCCGTCCACAAGGCTTGGACGGAACATGCGGATTTCTTTTTGTTTTCGGACCAGGTGTTTGAAACTGGGCTGGTTTGGCAGCAAGTCTATGCCAATTTCTTTCACACGGACCCAACCCGCCGCGCCCGCTTTGTGAAACTGCATTTGCCCACCTATTTTGCGGAATATGACACGGTGCTCTGGGTGGATGGGAATGTGCTTATCTGTGATGATCCCAAGAAAATCTTGGAAGAAGTCGCATTTGACGACCATGATTTTGCGACGTTCTCTCATCCTCAAAGATCGAGTT
>JAOXSG010001038.1 GCA_025800105.1 Cohaesibacter sp.
CTGAGAAGCAGAATGCTGGGAGCTATCAATGGTGCTGGAGGTCATAGCCTGTGCGCCAGAGGCAACAGCAAGAAGGGTCAGAGTAAGAGCAAGTTTTTTCATGTCACAGTTCCTTTTCAAGTTCAGTTTTAAAGATCATCAAGAGGTCTTTGTCTTTAGGTCTTTGTCTTTCGATGATCCTAACTTAGGACTTAGGAACCAATTAGTCTAGTAAACTGAAATCACGTTGGAGTGCAGAGAGTTAGAGAAATTTTTCACTGAGATGTGATACACATTTTGGTGACGATGACTTGACAAAAACAGGTCTTGAAAACACAAAAAGCCCCCCACCAGAGCGGCCAGCACACTGCGTGCCACATGCCATGGTGGAGGGCTTTATATGGAGATATTTCTATAGCCAGATCGCGCGATCCGGCATCAGATTATTTCGACTTGTCGCCTTTATCAACACAGCGATAGCCAATGAAGCCATTGCTGGAATCAGCGGTCGGCACATAAGCCACCTTGGCGCGTTGGCTGGAGCTGCAATGCGAACGATTGGCGACATAGCGATCAAACGTGCTGGAGCTGGTTCTCAAAATAACAGCGCCATGCTGTTTGACAATGCTCTGCAATTGCGATGTGGAATGTTTGGTGCTGGTGAAGGTTTTGGGTGTCATGGCCTGCGCACCAGAGGCAAGGGAAGCGGCAGCGATCAGGGAAAGCGAAAGAACAAGTTTTTTCATAGCACAGGTCCTCATAAGTCAGGGGTAAGGGGGTGATTGATCTTGCCTTCCAGTTTAAAAATTCAGAGCCGCCAGATCCAGTAAACTGCGTTCACGTTGCAGTGCTGCCTGACAAGGATCGTCATCACCCGAATGTGATACACATTTTGGTGAAAACAGCCCTTAGGCTCAGGACTCATTAATTTGGCCCATTCTGCGAGAGCAGTTTTGCGCAATGGCAAGGAGGAAAATCGCGACAATGTGGTTCATTTTCAAGATTTTACGACGGTGATCTATGGTTTATCGGGTTCACCCGATGAA
>JAOXSG010001072.1 GCA_025800105.1 Cohaesibacter sp.
AAGAAATTTTCTTGTTACAGGTTCATCAGCAAGTTGAGGGTCAGGCAATCTTGTTATACGATTATTATTCATGTTTAAGCCACCCATCATTGCTTTTGTTCCATCAAGTTTCAAATAATCATCAAGATCACTTGTATCAGCTTTTGAATTCACTTTATTATCAACATACACCTTACTGGTAGCGTGATCAGCAGCAGTTGGTGATTTCAGATTTTCGATGGTGAAGCCACCCATGTCAATGGGTTGCTCCATCCGGCCTCCTTCCTTCTTAGACAAGAATATCTCCCTTTGCGCTTCATAACTAATAACTTTGTTGAGATCACCTTGAACTGGATAATTGTCTTTTGGGACAATGAGTGACCCTGTCATCGTATCACCAGATCTTGCAACAAAATTAGAATGATCTATTACTAATTCTTGAATTTTATTATCAACATATCCTTCTATCTGACTCTTCACCATAACATCGTGATCCATATCACCGTTTTGAACATTTGTGAGCTTCTTATTTTCGATATCATAATTGCCGTAAGCATCAACTTTGAATCCAATACCAGGCA
>JAOXSG010001075.1 GCA_025800105.1 Cohaesibacter sp.
CATCATTGATTCTAGGGCTTCGGGGTCGTTTAGCATCTCCTTCCTTCCCACTGGTCTAGATACTAGCGCATGATGAAATACGTCTCCCCCGAAAGTACCGCCAAGGCGCTCTCGATGGTCATTCTTCATGTGATAGACGCATGGCATCATGGGAATGATGCTATTGCTCGGATGCTTCGGATGCGTTGACGATGCTTGGTTCCCAGCGACGGTTACAGATGCGGATGCAGGATTGATATTTTGCACAAACTCTTCCCATTCAACCCAATTGTTGTTTTCATCAATGGTGTGCATGGGAAACGAATCATCCTGACCTTGACATCCGGAAGAGGCGGCGCCCACAACCGTTTGCTTTGAAGTCATTGGTTCATACACTGCCACATCCTCAGGAGGTTTGTCAGGCCCTTTGTGCTCTTTATCACTCTTGTCGCCATCCTTGGCACCATCATCTTTCTTCTTGCTTCTGCGCTTCTTCTTCTTACCATCGCCATCATCATCTTTTGGAGCTTCTTTTGTTTCCTCTGGGTCATCTACTTTGGTCTTGTATTCTTCTGCCAATGCCTTCCTATGTTCATGGCCCAGACTCTTCCATTCCTCTGGTGTGAAATCCTTGGGTCTCGATGTCCTCATGATTCTCCTACCATCACGTCTGTCTATCTTGTATGGTCTTCCTCTCTTGTCCAGTTTTACCCATTCACCTTCATCATTGTGATATACGATACCGTCTCCTGCGGATCCACGATCGTAGTGGATAGGGCGATGAACAACATGTTCGATCACATCATCGCCTCTGTGTCCTGATGATGCTCCACCACCCCCGTGTGGGGGATCCCCATCTCCACCATCATCGAGGTCTCCGGGATCAAAGAAATGAGGTGAGTCAGGATCATCATCTTTGTCGTCATCATCTTCCCCAACATCTCCATCATCTATTTGATCATCCACTTCCGGGCTCCCTTCTCTGTCTGCGATGGAGTTCACGCCCTCGAGGGTGCCGTTCATCCTTTCGTATTCCACCTTCAGGGGAAATGTGATGGGTAATAACAATTCTGCCTTTTCAGTGATGTGTGGTCGTTGCAAGGACATTGGGACTCCTTCACAGTGACAGTCGAATGCAAGGTTGGCTCTCTTGAAGTCAACCAGATTCCATACCAACATCTTACGTGACCATTTTTGTCCTGATTCTAACACGTATCCAGCGAACACGCCGATCAGCCCCTTGGGGTCGAACTTAGTGTCTTGTTCTCTCTTCCTGGCGTCACTGGGTTTGAAC
>JAOXSG010001079.1 GCA_025800105.1 Cohaesibacter sp.
GTCATCGAGCCTACCATAGTGAAAATAAGTAGTCCCAAAAAGGAGGGTCCAAGATAGGCTTTTTAAATCCCGCATCCCGCCACTAGTTTTGGCTTCATCCCACCATCCCGCCACTTTCCGAGTCTTTATCCCGATCCTGCCTTGGTAAATTTCAAAAGGTCACTTGCTATTTAAATCCCGCATCCCGCTATCAATTTCAAAACTATCCCGCATTCCACCAATTGAAATGAGCGTATCCCAATCCCGCCCTCGATATTTCTCATATCCAACATTCCGCCTCGATTTTGCTCCCCATCTCGCATCCCGCCAAACCTAGGCTGGACCGTCAAAAAGAGCGCGTTTTTTTTCATCTATAATTGTAAAATTATACATGTATACGCCAGTTAATTGCACGTGGAAGTGACCAACCCGAACGCTTAAGCTACTTTGGTCACTGCGTACATTTTACTTCCCACCATCTGTGTAATTTCCTTTCTCCTATGTTGTAATAATGTATAGCTATGATTAATGTTCGACCATCAAAATATTTGTAAATATTGCAAAACAATAAGAAATCTAGAAAATTTAAATCTAATCTGGGTGGTACATACCAGTATACTGTGAAGTAGAACTCACCCCTCCCCCACAGGGGAATTATCTCCAAGCAAAACCAAAGTCCAGGC
>JAOXSG010001081.1 GCA_025800105.1 Cohaesibacter sp.
GAGCTTCAAAATATTTGTTCACCACAGTTTTGGGCGTCCGACGAGCACGAAGTGACAAGAGGGTTGTCTCCCGCCGGTGTCAAAATCAAACCCACCCGGCGTAAAAAAAAGAAAGCAATTTTTAAAGAAGTCTTGATCCACAGCCATTCCCAGCAGATCTTCTCAGCAGAGCCATTCTCAGCAGATCTTCTCAGCGCAGCCATTCTCAGCAGATCTTCCCAGCACAGCCAGTCTCAGCAGATCTTCTCAGCGCAACCATTCTCAGCAGATCTTCTCAGCTATCATGTTGCTGTGGTCAGGGGTTGGTGGTCAGCTATTGTCTCATCAGATTGCTGTGGTCAGGGGTTGGTAGTCAGCTGTTGTCTCATCATTTGCTGTGGTCAGGGGTTGGTGGTCAGCTATTGTGTTATCATTTGCTGTGGTCAGGGGTTGGTAGTCAGCTATTGTCTCATCATGGTAGTCAGCTATTGTCTCATCATGTTGATGGTCAATTTTGCACGAGTTCTTTACAAGGACCCTTTCGCGGAGCTTTCGGGAACAGCCTGATCAAATCTGATTAAAAATATGTTTTGATAAGATTTGATCAGATTTGATCAGTTCTGATTTTTCAATCACCAAAATCTTTTTTGAAAAACAAATCATGACAATTCATGACTGGAAACCTCAAATGTTTGTGGCCAGGCTCTTGAAAAAAACGCCATATGTTTTTGAACCATGTAAATCTTTCCCATTATATAACCTAATTTATCCTTTTGGAATTGTATTTCAATTTTAAATACTTCTAATATTTACATATATAAGTTGTTTACATTTTTCTGCAGACTTATTGTCATTGCATTCTT
>JAOXSG010001098.1 GCA_025800105.1 Cohaesibacter sp.
CAAAACGGTCCACAACTTAAACCAAAAATGAGTTAAGGTCATCATTTTGTATAGGTTTGCCAAGTTTGAGAGCTTTAAGGCAAATTGCCGCAAAGCTATGATTGTTTTCAGATTTTATGCAAATTAGGCTTCAAAACATGCCTTAACATGCCTGAGAATGGTGCGATGTGCGATGGCACCGACCGTTCGCACACTCACTCGTCGCCATTGCTGGATCAGCCCTTCGTCGTTGGGCCTGGGTTTTCGCCGGTGCCGGCAAAACTCATTTCCCAAATCGTGTCAGGGAAATATGTGGATCTGAGCGAGCTGCTGGCGGTCAATTTGGAGCTAAAAGAGCTGGAGCCACAGTTGCTGTTGGACGGGCATTCGGTGATTATGTCTTATCCAAAGAAACAGAAACAGCAGATCAAGGATATTGCCAGATGGATGGAGGCGTTCTCCATCTACTCGCTCATCCTGGTTTCGCATTTCCCCCATCGCTGGAGAGATCTAAACCAGTACCAGCTGCTAATTCTGTGCATGTTTCGCCATTTTGCAG
>JAOXSG010001130.1 GCA_025800105.1 Cohaesibacter sp.
CTCATCCGGTCCAAAAACATGAAAATACCCCAATGAATACAGTGCCATTTTATGCAGCCCAGGGCGATGAAGTCTCTGTTTTTGAAGCGGCTTTCAAAAACAAAATGCCCCTTTTGCTAAAAGGGCCAACCGGCTGCGGCAAAACCCGTTTCGTCTCCCATATGGCGGCAAAGCTTGGCCTGCCACTGCATACCGTATCCTGTCATGATGATCTCTCCGCAGCAGATTTAACCGGGCGCTATTTGCTACAAGGCGGCGAGACCATCTGGTCTGATGGACCGCTCACCCGTGCGGTGCGCGAAGGCGGCATTTGCTATCTTGATGAGGTGGTCGAAGCCCGCAAGGACGTAACGGTTGTGATGCATCCTTTGACCGATGATCGGCGGCTATTGCCTTTGGAGCGCACAGGGGAATTGCTGGAAGCACCAGACAATTTCATGCTGGTGGTCTCCTACAATCCCGGTTATCAGAATGTCCTGAAAACCCTCAAACCTTCCACCCGCCAACGGTTCTTGGCATTGGATTTTGATTTTCCAAATCCGC
>JAOXSG010001138.1 GCA_025800105.1 Cohaesibacter sp.
GGCCTGGAATATTCCTGGAAAAACTGCTAGGTCCTTGAAAACTCCTTGAAAATGACTTTCTCCTTGAAAACTGCTTGAATTTGTAGAAATAGTACTGGAATTTTATTGAAGAGTCCTTGAATACTTGAAACTGCAGCCCAATAAGTCATTTTGATAGGGAAAGATTGAACACATTGTATTTGGAATTGTATTAAGACTTCACGCGTACGAGAAAGGCGAAGCTTTTTTATATGAGGACAATTCAGTGTTGTCTATTCGAAGTATCTAAGCAACCGCTCCTTTAATGGGGTTCCTGAAATGTATTGTGTAGCCCCCCTCTGTACAGATAGAACCATGTGCTTTCCGGAGAAATCTGTGGCTCGAAGCGTGAAATTTATTCGACAATGAATTCAAAAGGTCAAAGAGGCAACTGCATTTATAATCGACAGTGGGAACTTAATTCACAGTACAAAGGCTGGCTGACTGCGTTTAAAGGTGACAGGAAAAAGGCTTTATGAAAATGCTGCGATCGAATCATTGACGTTTCAAACATGCAAGCGAGGGTGCGTTGAAATCACATGAAAAGT
>JAOXSG010001144.1 GCA_025800105.1 Cohaesibacter sp.
CTTCAAAATCGCCAAGGTGATTTCTCCAGTGGCTTATGGATTGGACCTTCCCCCAGCTTGGCGGGTCCATCCTGTCTTCCATGTCAGTAACCTGAAAAGGTTTAAGCGGTCCGAGGAGTTCGAAAGGGAGGAGCAACCACCATCTCCCGTGATGGTCGAGGGAGAAGAGGAGTATGAAGTGGAGGCGATTCTCAGGCATAAGGGCAAGGGACCCCGGCGTCTATACTTGGTGATGTGGAAGGGATATCCCATCACTGAGGCGAGCTGGGAGCCTGAATCGCATCTCCACAATGCTCCTCTGATCCTGGAGGATTACTTGTGCCGCGTTGGTACTCAAGATCAATGCTGACAATGTACCAGAGGAAACCAAGGAAGTAGTTGATAGTGGCCCTGGGTAATAGAGGTCTCAGGAGCGTTCAACAATGACGGACCAATGCTTGTCATATGCCAGACGAGGTATCTGTAGGGGGAAATCGCGTTCAGTGCACTGAACCTGCGGAGAAACTTGTATAGGTTGTGCGTTGGGTTGTTGACCATTGGGTTAATATAGCCTCTGGTTGGTGCGGGGCCAACTCTTCTGTG
>JAOXSG010001171.1 GCA_025800105.1 Cohaesibacter sp.
GTTCTTGGTTCGATAGATGGGTACTTCAAGATAAACCCGAAGGGCGAGGCAGTTTTGCGCAATGACTACGTCGTAAAATCTTGAAAATGAACCACATTGTCGCGATTTTCCTTCTTGTCCTTACGCAAAACTGCTCTCGCAGAATGTGCCAAATTAATGGGTCCTGAGCCTAGAACCACACAAGAAAAAAGGGCCTCCATTTTAGGAAGCCCTTTCTCATAGTCATATAGAGTTTGCCTCAAGAGGCAACAAGGTAAGGCACTGGATCAACCGGATCGCCTTTGATGCGCAATTCAAAATGCACTTGCGGGCTATCAACATTGCCGGTTTTACCAGCCTGCGCAATGATCTGACCACGGCGCACCATTTGGCCTTTGCTCACCAACAGCTTTTCATTATGCGCATAAGCTGTAACCCAGCCATTTTCATGCTGCACCAGCACCAAATTGCCATAGCCTTTCAGCTTACTGCCGGAATAAATAACCTTACCACCTTCAGCAACGCGAACTGAGGTTCCCGCAGGCACCGCCAGATTGATGCCATCATTGCGGCCCCCATCACGCTTGCGGCCAAAATTGGAAATGATACGCCCTCTTACAGGCCAACGAAACTTTGGCGCACCATCAGAAACACTGGGAGCCGTTATTACTGCACTGTCTGTGGCAGGCAGGCGAGTAGCCACTTGCTGAGGTTGAGCATCAGTCATCACCTTCTGTGTCTGAGCAGGCAAGCCGATGGGCTTGTAAGTTGCCACCTGAACTTTGCGCTTTGGCAAAGCGCGGATTGGACCATTAGACCCAACACGGACAACAGGCAAGGAAGAGCGGACCAATTGACGGGGCTTTGCAACCGGCAAACGAGTCAGCGATGCAATCGCCCCGGAATTGGCAAGAGAACCAGACCCAATAGAAGCCGTTGACATATAATCAACACCAGTTTGTTTACGCAAAGGAATATGCAATTGCTGACCCATCCGCACTGGCGATGTCACTGACAACCGATTGGACGCAGCCAAATCTGCCAGCGCAACATTATAGCGGCGGGCAATACCGGTCAGCGTATCGCCGGGCATCACCATATGACGCTGGGACGCATTCGCCGTCTGCTGCAGTTGCAACATCTGCTGCCCATAAGGGGTCTGCTTTTGCAAGCGCAAAGGATTGGCCTTTGGCATACGAATAACAGCAGGCACAGAAACAGTCTGCCCCAAAGACGCAACGCGCTGCGCGCCCTGCCCAGAGCCAGCACCATAATTTGGCACTTGCTGATAAACAGGGATCAAAATCTGTTGCCCCGGCGCAATAAAGCTATGCCCCGGCAAACCATTCACATCTGCAATAGCCTTGGAAGGCACACCATAACGACGAGACAGGGCATTAAGATCTTCACCGGGCCGCACCTGAACCATGGTTCCGCCAACGCTGCTCCAGCGTCCGGACATACGCGGCTGCGCCTGATTTTTATTCAAGGAAATTGGCGCAACAGACGCGACACGGTTGCCCTGTTCATAAGAATTTGTGCGCGCCGGCTTGACAGCAACGCCTCTCTGGTTAGAGGGATTAATGGCAGCCGTTGCACCATAATCCACCCCAGATTTAACACGAGGCGCAGCTTTAGGCAGCGAGAAGAAGCTGGAAATCACCGTCGCCAAAGTCTGTTTTGGTGCCACATAATTTGGCTGTTGCACGGGACGATTACCAACCGGCATGGGCGGCAAAACCGAAGCGATGGATTGCGGCGCAACCGGCTTCACTGAAGCGGTTGACGTATAATCAATACCCGTGCGGCGACGCGGACCTGCTTTTGGCAAAGCATGGAAACTGGAAATCACAACGGGCTTGGGATCAAGCTTGACCTTACCAATTGATCCCGTCGCCAGATAATCGACATTGGGATTTCGCACCTGAACAGGCGGCTGATAAACCGGAATACTTTTGGCAGGAGCGGTATAAACGGGCGCTTTATAGGTTGGCATCTGCACTTGCACCGGAGCCGTATAAACCGGCACAGGAGCAGGAGGCGGCGCAACATTATAAACAGGCTGACGACCAATAGAGCCAGTCACCAGAGGAGCCTGCACCGTTGGGACATGAACTTTTGGAGGTGTATAAACCGGAGCACGATAGGTAGGGGCCTGATAAGTGGGCGCTTGGTAGGTTGGCATTTTATAGCCAACTTGCGCCTGAACAGGCACCGCAGCAGGCATCGGCTGATTATAAACCGGTTGCCCGGCTGTCCGATTGGTTGATGCAGTGAAAATTTCTTTCTGATTGGATGTGAACCCACCAAAAACGGGATTCCCAAACCGTTCAACCTCTCCACTACAAGCAGAAATTGTTGATGCAACAGCAAACAATGCCGTCGTCGACAGAAACTTACGCAATACAGAATAGCTCATACCAACACCGGTCTTTACGCACTTAACCCAAAATTACCTAAAGACGATTAGAACTCAGTAACCTTTCCAAAGGTTTAAAATGGCATGAACTGGATAGATATTTCCCTTTCGTCCCCAGACACAGAAGCAAGGGAAAATTAGGACGTAAACTGCGAACGCATCTTGGAAAGATAACCACGATCCGTCATATCAAGATTAAGCGGGGTCACAGACACTTTCCTATTGGCAATAGCGTGCAGATCGCTCCCCTCTTGCGGAACAGCGCGTCGTCCATCAAACCCAAGCCAGAAATAAGGATGCCCGCGTTCGTCATGACGCTCATTCACACTCAATTGCGCCTGATCGCGCCGCCCTTGCGAAGTAATGGCAATGCCTGCCATATCAGCGGGATCACAATCGGGAAAATTGATATTCAGCAATGTCTGGTCCGGCAGCTCATGGGACAAAAGATCGCGAACGACACCAGCACCATGCGCTTTAACACAGCTCCAATCCACCCGATCCTTGGATGTCCAGCCATAGGCCTGACTAAGGGCAAAACTGCGCACTCCCAGTAAAGCCCCTTCCATGGCACCGGCAACCGTACCGGAATAAGTCACATCTTCCGCCAGATTTTGCCCGCGATTAACGCCGGATAAAACCAAATCCGGCTTCACATCCAGAACATGGCCAATGCCCATAATCACACAATCAGTCGGCGTGCCCTTACAGGCAAAACGCTTTTCACCCAATTGGCGCAAGCGCAACGGATCATGCAATGTCAGAGAATGCGACATGCCACTTTGCTCTGTCTCTGGCGCAACAATCCACACATCATCAGAAAGCGTTAAGGCAATCTCTTCCAGAACATCCAGCCCAGCAGCATGAATGCCATCATCATTGGTCAGCAAAATCCGCACGCAGTTTCTCCTTGAAAATCCTCAAAAAAGGAAGAGAGGCATAAAAGACACCAGAAGGCCAAAACAAAAAAAGGCAGGCTAATGCCTGCCTTTTAAATCCTATATTATTGAGCAGAAATAATCTCAATCCCACCCATATAAGGCCGCAACACCTCTGGCACGATGATGGAACCATCAGCCGTTTGGTAATTCTCCATCACAGCAATCAGACAGCGGCCAACCGCAACACCGGATCCGTTCAGCGTGTGAACATATTTCACGGCCTTTTCACCAGCAACCCGATAGCGTGCATTCATGCGGCGCGCCTGAAAATCCCCACAAACAGAAACCGAGGAAATCTCCCGATAGGTATTTTGCCCCGGCAACCAAGCCTCAATATCAAAGGTGCGACGCGCGCCAAAGCCCATATCACCGGTGCAAAGCGTCATCACACGATAAGGAATATTCAAGCTCTGCAAGACTTTTTCCGCACAGCCAAGCATACGCTCCTGCTCGGCAACGGACGTGTCTTCGTCAGTGATCGACACCATCTCAACCTTTGAGAATTGGTGCTGGCGCAACATCCCGCGCGTATCACGCCCGGCAGAGCCAGCTTCAGAGCGGAAACACTGGCTAAGCGCGGTGAAGCGCAACGGCAAATTGGACGCATCCAAAATGCTTTCGCGCACCAGATTGGTCAAAGGCACCTCAGATGTCGGGATCAACCAGCGGTCATCGTCCGTATGAAAGGAATCTTCGGCAAATTTTGGCAATTGCGCCGTTCCAAACATGGCTTCAGAACGCACCAGCGTGGGAACGCAAATTTCCTCATAGCCATGCTCATTGATATGAAGATCCAGCATGAACTGGCCAATTGCCCGCTCAAGACGCGCCAATTTGCTTTTCAGCACCACAAAGCGGGAGCCGGACAATTTGGCCGCAGATTCAAAATCCATCCCACCCAGAGCTTCCCCAAGTTCATAATGCTCTTTGGGTTCAAACTCAAAGCTTGGCACCTCACCCCAGCTATGCAGAAGTGCGTTATCCTCTTCATCCTCACCAACAGGCACATCGGCAAGGGGCATATTGGGCAAAGTGGACAGGGCATCATTCAAGGCTTCCTGCAAGTCCTTGCCTTTGCCTTCGCCCTCATGCACAAAGCTTTTCAGCTCAGAGACTTCCGCCATCAAAGCCTGGGCGCGCTCTTCGTCACCAGACGCCTTGGCTTTGCCGATCTCCTTGGAAGCAGAGTTGCGACGCTGCTGGGCTTCCTGAAGCTTTTGAACATGAGCAATCCGCTCATCATCCAAAGCAATCAGACGTGCAGAAGAAGCCTCTGCCCCGCGCGTTGCAAGAGCTTTATCGAATGCCTCGGCATTCTCGCGAATCCATTTGATATCGAACATATTTCTTGATCCAAGGTCAGGCCCGCATGATCCGAACAAGCAGGCAACAGGACGGACGGGTGTTACACATACGCAAGGCAAAATAGCGGAAGGCATAAGCCATATGCAACCCAATAGCCTTTGCTTATCACGCCCTTTTCAAAGCAATTGTCAAAGCTGTGCCATTTTTAAGACAATTTTGCCAATCCAATCGCAATCCCATAAACAAACAGGGCCAAACGGCCCTGCTCAAACAAAGTGCAAATAATAGAAAAGAAGAATCACACCTGTTCATCAGGCATCAAACTCCTCTCCCTCCAACTCTCGCGCCAATCGCTTTTTTTCTACCATTTTCACAGAGAGAATGGACAGCTCATACAACAACAGCGTTGGAACAGCCAATCCCAATTGGCTGATCGGGTCTGGCGGGGTCAGAACCGCCGCCATCACAAAGGTGGCAACAACAGCATATTTGCGCTTGCCCGCCAATCCTTCCGCAGTGGTCAAGCCTGCGCGCGCCAAAAGCGTTAAAACAACAGGCAGCTGAAAAACCAGACCAAAAGCAAAAATCAGCGTCATCACCAGACTGAGATATTCGCTCACCTTGGGCAAATGCGTAATCTGGGCCACACCAGCGCCAGTTTGCTCCATCGAGAGGAAAAATTGCAACGCCAGCGGCATAATGACAAAGAAGACCAGACTGGCCCCAATGATGAACAAAATAGGGGTCGCAACCAGATAGGGGATGAAAGCATCGCGCTCATGCTTGTAAAGTCCAGGCGCTGCAAACATATAAATCTGGCTCGCAATCACCGGAAAAGCAAAGAACAAGGCCCCAAACAAAGCCAGCTTCAACTGCGTGAAGAAATATTCCTGCGGCGCGGTAAAGATCATCTCCACCTGACGCTCATCGCCAACCGCCTCTTCATAAGGCAGAATAAGAATATTAAAAATATCTTCTGCAAAGAAAAAGCAAATCAGGAAGGCAACAGCAACCGCAATCACGGTTTTTAACAACCGGCTGCGCAATTCGATCAAATGCTCAATCAAAGGCGCTTTACTGCCCTCAATCTGGTCTTTTTCATCCTCAACCATCAATCAGCTTTCTTCGTCTTGCCCATATCTGGCTGGGATTGAGCATCAGCATCCGATACATTATTGGCGTCAGTCTGTAACTGCTCCAGCTCTGGCGGCACCATCGAATGATCATCCATGGCAGGAGCAGAAGCTGAACCGGTTTCCAGCGCCTCGTTAATATCGCGCTTGCTGGACGCCATCTGGGCAGAGAGATCTTCGGTCAAATCATCAACACTGGACAATTGCTTCTTAACCGCATCCTTCAAGGCTGTGCCGGGGTCCAATTTACGAACATCGCCGATGGTTTTCTGCACCTCATCCAACTCCGCCTCTTTCAGGGCATCATTGAATTGATGCTGAAAATCTCCGGCCATACGCCGCAAATTGCCAACCGTCTTGCCGATGGTGCGCAACAAGCCAGGCAACTCCTTGGGGCCAACCACCAAAATGGTGATGATAACCACCACAAGGATTTCACTCCAACCGATATCAAACATGATTATGTTTCCAGCTCTGCTTGTGCAAGTGTCATAGCATCAAACCCGTAAAAGGGCTTAACCGACCTTGTCCTTGCTTTCGCTGTCGACAGCAACATTTTCGGATGGCTTATGCTCAAGACTGTCAGCCTTGTCAGCCTGATCTTCGTCTTTCAGACCTTTTTTGAAGCTATTGATGCCTTTGGCAACATCGCCCATCAGTTCGGAAATTTTGCCACGACCAAACAGCAAAACCACCACAACGGCGATGATAACAATCTGCCAAATACCAATCTGTCCCATTACTCAAACCTCTAATTCGTGGCCAAACCGGCCACAATGCGTTAGCCAGATCCCTGTCAATGAGACCTCGAAAAAACTTTACAGACTTATACTTAGGCACTTCATTGACTATTAGCAAATATCAACACATGTTTTTTGCGAAAAGATACACCGATATTGTCACCACGAGAAAAAATTTTCCCACCACCAATGCGAGCAAAGACAGGATAATCAATGCCTTGCAAGGCAAGTTCATACAATTCAACCTCGCCTAAAAACATCCGCCGTAAAATCCGAGCGGGATGCCCGCTGACATAATCATCCGACACTTGACGATGCAATTTTAGCCCATGATGGCGTAAGCAAACCCGAACCGATTGTCCCTCTTCAAAACCGTCTGCCTTGAAAGATCCAATCGGCGTCTCAGCTTTGCCATTGCGAATATGACCCTCAACTTCATTCAATTCAGAGAAGAACCGCGCCGCCCAATAATCAGCCGGACGATAATAAAGATCATCCGGTCCACCATTTTGCACAATTTGACCATCACGCAACAAAACGATGCGATCACTCATGCGCAACGCCTCTTCCGGGTCATGGGTGACAATCATGCACGTAGCGCCAATCTCGCGAATAACAGCCAGCGTCTCATCCCTCACCCGGTCCCGCAAACGGTTATCAAGACCGGAAAAAGGCTCATCCATCAGTAAAACACTGGGACGCGGCGCAATGGCACGGGCCAAGGCCACGCGTTGTTGCTGACCACCAGACAGCATATGAGGAAAGCGCTCCATATAGTCTTCAAGACCAACACGCTTCAAGGCAAGGGCTGCAACCTCTTTGGCCTCCTGCTTTGCAAGATCATTCAAACCAAACATGACATTTTGCAAAATGCTCAAATGCGGAAAGAGCGCATAATCCTGAAACATCAAACCAACAGAGCGCTTTTCCGGCGGTATGAATGTGCGCTCATCACTGGCAACCTGATCATTGATCAACAAAGCCCCCTTTGTCGGGCGCTCAATGCCGGCGGCAATGCGCAACAGGGTCGTTTTGCCAGAACCAGACTGCCCCAAAAGAGAGACAATCTCCCCCGGCTCAATTTGCAATGATACCCCATCAAGGGCAGATTTATCACCAAATTTCATAGTGATATCGTCAAAGGTCAAGCCCGCTGCAATGGTTGCACCTGCTGTCCCGCGACGGCCCCAGTGACCATTCTCAACCACATTTTGCATGATTTGGCTCCACTTGCCCTTTTGACCTGATCCAATCTTTTCTGCACGGTCACGCACAGAAAACAACAAGATAGTCTATTAGCCTAAGTGGGAGAGAAAACTCAACATTCTTTTCCAACTGGTCAAATCAAAAATCAAAACCGGGAGCGTTATACGGCATCCTGATCTATGTCCACCTCCTCTTCCAGAGCAAGCGCCACCAGATCCTCTTCATCCAGTGGATCTTCATCCGGGGCTAGATCTTCGTCATCATTGGGCACCGGCATGGAAAAAGCAGGCGGCAGAGCAGAATCCAGCATCCCTGCCCCGCGCAATTCTTCAAGACCGGGCAAATCCTGAATAGTATCAAGGCCAAAATGCACTAAAAAATGCTCGCTCGTACCATAAGTCACAGGCCGCCCCGGACTGCGCCGCCGACCCCGCAAACGCACCCATTCCGTCTGCAACAAGACATCGAGCGTGCCTTTGGAAGTCCCAACACCGCGAATGGCTTCGATCTCCGCGCGAGTTACCGGCTGATGATAGGCAATGATAGCAAGGGTCTCCAGCGCTGCCCGCGACAATTTGCGCGGCTCCTCGCTCTCGCCTTGCAACAAAAAGGAAAGATCCGGCGCCGTGCGAAACAACCATTTGCCGTCCACACAGATCAAATTCACACCACGATTAAGATAGTCCCGCTGTAAATCGACCAAAATGGCCTTAATATCAACCCGATCCGGTAAGCGCAGTCTTAAATCCTCTAAAGACAGCGGTTTGGCGCTGGCAAATAACAAAGCTTCAATCATGCGCCGCATATGAAGATCGGCTTCCAGCTTTAGGGCCGCCACTTCATCCGCATCCCCTTCATCATCTCGCGCAGCCTTTGCATTGCCGCCTGTGACTGCCTCTTCGTCTATCATTGCCCTGCTTGCCTATCTATCTTTCATCTCTGCTTTGCTTTGATCGCACCATAATTTGCCCAAAAGCCTCTGTTTGCTTCACTTCCAAATGCCCTTCACGCACCAATTCCAGCGATGCTGCAAAGGAGCTGGCAAGTGCTGTTGCGCGAATATCATCCAGCCGCAAATAACTGGAAAGCAAAACATCCACCGGCGTCCAGTCGGCAACAGAGCCGATCAAACGCTGCAATATTTCTCGCGCTTCTTGCAAAGACCAAACTTCACGCTTGCGCACATGCACCAGAGAGACCGCCTGCCGCTGCCGTTGCGCTGCATAGGAAGTGAGCAAATCATAGAGACTGGCAGAAAATTGCACTTTTTTGCGCAAGGACATATCCTCAGGCGCACCGCGAACAAAAAAGTCCTGCCCCAATTGCGGCCTATCCATCAAATCCTTGGACGCTTGGCGCATGGCATCCAGCCGTTTCAGGCGAAAAGCCAGCATGGCGGCCAATTCTTCGCCGCTTGGCTCCTCATCATCCTCTGGATCGGGCAACAGCAACCGTGACTTCAAATAAGCCAACCATGCCGCCATCACCAGATAATCAGCCGCCAGCTCAAGACGCAATTGACGCGCCTGCTCAATAAAATCCAGATATTGCTCTGCCAAAGCCAGAATGGAGATTTTGGTCAAATCAAGCTTTTGTTGCCGCGCCAGCATCAACAAAAAATCCAGAGGCCCCTCAAATCCATCCACATCAACAATCAGATTGGGCTCGCCCTCTGCACGTGCGCTCTGCTCTAGTTGATAGCGCGCCATGTCATGATCATCTGAAGGCAAGTCCGTCATGCAGAAAAAGTCCAACAAAAAGAGCAAATCAAAGAAGAGCTTCAATCATAACCAAATTTTCCTATATCGACCAGACTTCAGCCCCCAAAATCACAAAAGCCCCACTCCAAAGGGAGCGAGGCTTTCACACTCATAAAGTAATAAAGATGTCGTTCAGCCTATTGCCGGGCAACAAGACAATCGGCTCCGGCTGCCTTGATGGATTCGCACAAGGCAATCGCACCAGAGCGATCAGCAAAAGAACCAACCCGCACCCGATAAAAGACCCCTTTGCTGCCCAGATCAGCCCGCTTGATGTCAGGCTGATAACCACCCAGCACACTGGCAACACGAGACTGAATGCTGGAATAGCTGCTCCGTGCCTGTTCTGGCGTGCGTTGAGAGCTGACCTGAACCGTAAATCCGCCAGATCCACCGGAACGATTAACAACAGGTGCCTGAACAGTCCTGTTTGTCTGTTCATTGGAAGGCGGCAACAGCGAAAGCGGCTGGTTGCCAGCCGGACGAGACGTAGGGGTCTGGGTAACAACAGGTGTTGCTGGGGCAGCAGCCACAGAATTAACCGCAGGCTGCTGAACAGAGGCAACTGAGGTTTGCTGATTGATTAAACCACCGGGTTTGCGCTTGGGCAAAATCGAGGTCGTAACACCATCACCAACTGTCTGAGCCGCATTACCACCCAAGACCGCAGTCTGATCGGAACCACCACCCGGAACAGTATCCAAACTTTGCCCCATCGCCTGCTCTGAAGGCGTTGCCGCCATCATTTGCTGATCAACAGAGCCAATGCCATTGGCCGCATTAGCAGAGCCTTCGCTGCTTTTCACAATCGTTCCATCGGGCCGCACAATAACGGTGCGCACTTTCTTTGGTGCAACGATGCTACGATCAGAGGATGCGCCACCATCCGCAGATTGTTGCGGCACAGATGTTTCACCCCCTGATAAGGAAATCACCCGAGGGCTTTTGCCATCCTCACCAAGAGCCAATGGCTTTTCCGTTGCGGGCATCAGATTGTTCGGGCCTTCATCGGAGCTTGTGCCGTCAATGCGGTCATAAACTTCCTTATTCTGATGCGGAATAACTTTTCCACCCGGATCGTCCGGTGCCTCTTTGACGGGATCCGTATTGGCCACCAGAACAGGACTTTCACCATTCTCTGAGCCTGAACCAGCCAATCCCCAAACCGCAACACCGCCAAGAACAGCCAATCCCAACACCACGCCAGCCGCCAAAAGCCCCTTACGGCTCTTACCAGCAGCAGGCTCACTTAAAAGATTATCCTCATGCATGGCCTGAGCCTGCTGATAAGGCACGGCTCCCTCTTCTGCCAGATAAGGCATACTCTCAGCAGCAGCTTGCGAGACAGCAGGATCAGAATAAGTGCCATGCGGGCCACTGGACATGTGAGGACCATTGGACAAAGGAACGCCCGGCGCGCCACTATACAGGCCGTCTTGCCCATATCCCGATTGCACCTCATGCCCTTGATAGCCACCATCCTGATAGGAAGAAGGACTATCATAAGCAGGCGCGTCGCTCTGCCCCGACACAGTGACAGAAGGCGCATGACCAACCGGCGCAGATGCAGATGGCCCGCCAATATTGGGTTGCGATGCCGCCGGATGATATCCCGCCATAGGATCAACCACAGGAGCAGCAGGCGATGATCCTGTAGTGACCTGATTAAAAGCCGCATAGGGATCGTCAACATTTTGCCCGTCTTGAGCAGAAGAAGCGGGAATATAGCTATCAACCGACGGTGCTGGTGCAGGCGATGCAGGAACCGGCTCGGACAATGAGGACAAAGCGGAATGAGAAGAGACCTGAGGCTCTGATTGCAAGGACACAGCAGGAGCTGGAGCAACCGGTGCCTGAGGCGTGGCGGTTTCTAACCCATGAAAAGCCGATCGCTCGGAACTCTCATAAAATCTCTCTGTGTGGTCAGACCCGGAAACCGGGTTTTGACTGGTTGCATGATCCAATTGTTGAAAATCAGACAAAGCCCGCGCCAAAGCATCAGGCGCATCCGCTTGAGCGACTTGATCTGTCTCTGTCGGTTGCGACCATAGAGTACCAAATGTCGAGGCTGAGGCATCTGCCATCGGATCTTGATTATTCTCGACAGGCGCAGCAGCAAAAGTTGATCCAACCGGCTCAGACACAGGATCGGACAATTGACCATAAGAGCCAGTACGCGGCTCATCCCTTTGCACAGGCGCAGGCTCGGATACGCTTGATTGCGATATCAAATGGGACCATGCATCAGAGCCTGAAGGCCCGGACGATGGTGCTTGCGCTTGCGGTGCCGGAGCAGGCT
>JAOXSG010001178.1 GCA_025800105.1 Cohaesibacter sp.
CTTGCCAGCGCCTTTCTGGCGGCACCGATCCAGCAAGAGGTTGAAGCCGGAAAACTGAACGTGGTTGAGGCCATGATGCAGCAGATCAGCCTCAACAAGAGGCTCGACGCCAATCGCCAAGCTATTTCTGAGGGGCGTGGCGTTGTTGCGGATGACACCTACTTTGCGTCGCTCAAAGAGCGCGCACTCAAACGTATTCCCTAAGCCGTGTTGACAAAAGGGATTCACACGAAGGCTCAAGCGTGATTCAAGCTGGTATCTGCTATGGAGACCAGCTTGCCCCGAGACCTGATGAGCGACGAGGAATGGTCGCTGTTTGAACATTTCATTCTTGCGATCCGCGCCCCGAATGGCCGTAAGCCCACCAATCATCGTCTTGTCCTAGATGGGATATTCTGGATCGCGCGCACGGGATCACCTTGGCGCGACCTGCCGGAAGAGTTCGGGAAATGGTCCAGCGTTTACCGCCAATTCCGCCGCTGGACACTGGCAGGGCTATGGGAAGACATCCTTGAGGCCTTGAACCAAAGCGGGGCTGTCCCAGATGCCCTTCAAATGATCGATAGCACCGTCATTCGCGCACATCACCAGGCTGCGGGCGCAAAAGGGGGACTCCGCGACAGGGTTTTGGCCGTTCAAGAGGTGGGTTTACGACCAAGATCCACCTCCGCGTCAACTCGCACGGGCTGCCAATGAGAACGGACATCACACCGGGACAGACATCCGATTATCTGGGGTTTGATCTGGTGATGGATGACAACCTGCCCGAACCGCGTGTGCTGTTGGCGGATCGGGGCTATGACCCTGATCGCATTCGCAAAACCATGAGCAGGCGCGATGTCTTGACCCAAATACCAATGCGCAAAACCCGCAAGATGCGCGTTGGCGTGGATCATGGGCTCTACCGTCTACGGAACTTGGTCGAGCGATGCTTCAACAAGCTCAAAAACGCCCGCCGTGTCGCAACCCGCTACGACAAAACCGCCGAGAGCTTTCTCGGCTTCATCGACGTTGCATCTATCAGACTTTGGGTGAGCCATTTGTCAACATAACCTAGGACGATTTGAGAAGCCCATTTTCACTGGGATACGGAGGCGATTTTTGTAACATTCTCTGACGAATTTCGTGATCAGCGACTGCGTTCCCGCTTTCCCTAGGGAAATCTTGTAACAAAAACAGCAATTTTTCTGCCTTGCGCTGGGTGCATT
>JAOXSG010001197.1 GCA_025800105.1 Cohaesibacter sp.
GAGCTGTTATCTTTCGGAAATTTTCATTTTGTTTAAATTTTGCATATTTTGTGCTGATACCGGAATGCTCGTAAAAATCCGTTGCTAGTACAATGGTAATTTACATAACGCCTGCAATCACCATTGTTGGCAGTTCCGTTGAAGTGCCGGGCAAATCGACTCGAGTCTCTCGCAAAGAGACTTCAACTACCACCTTAACCGACCCTTTTGTCTTGCGCGGTTTTTCTAAATCCCTCGTAAATCGACTTCTGATTAGTCGAATCGACTAGAGCAGATACGCTTCGACTCGAATCGAGTCCAACTTTTCTACCCTCCCTGTTCGCCTTCTTGCGCTATCTCCCGCAGATCAACTTGCGGTTAGTTGAATCGTCTAGAGCAGAGACGATTCGAGTTGAATTGACTCGAATCGAGTCGATTCGTCCAACTTTTCTGGCCACCCTGTTCACGTTCTCGCGCTATTTTCCCGCAAATCGACTTTCGGTCAGTCGAATTGTCTACAGCACAGACGATTCGAGTCGATTCGTCAAAATTTCTG
>JAOXSG010000777.1 GCA_025800105.1 Cohaesibacter sp.
AGCTTCCTTTTGAACTGCTTTCTCTTGGTCACGCCTTTCTTGGTCACGCAACAAGCAAACTGACTGATGGTGCCGCTGTGAGCAGTGGCGGCATGTTTTCGGATTTCTGCATTCCTTCACTTGGTGACCCCTTCGTAGGCAATTAAAGCATCGATTATCCTTGACAACATCACATGAGGCAGAATAATGCTCGTTTTGACAGAACGCACATTTTATCGTGAAACTCGCACCATTTTGTGACGCCAACGAGGCGGCGCTTGGGTTTTGTTGTGATCGATTTCTTGAATTGGTTTGAGGTTTACGGTCGTCGCTTGTTTTCGTCATTTCGCTCGCTTCTCTCGCTTCGACTTCGATTTTGATCACGTTGAGAAGATCTTCGATTTTCCATACGGAATCCATAGTGTTTCTGGCGATTTGCAGCCTTATTTCGGGAGGTAACTTCGACATAATGATTGGAATTAAAAGACTGCCATATTGATCAGCCGTGACGCCAAGGGATGCGAGACTTCGTGTGTGCACGCAGATTTGATCATACACGAACCTCAGTTGTGCAGGGCGATCATTAGAACACGGTGAGACTTTCAGCAGCTCGTCCATATGGGCCGAAATTATTTGCTGTGTTTTGCCAAAGCGATCTTTCAGAATTTCCACGGCGCTGTCGTAATTCGAAGCAGTCAAGGTTACACCAGCGATTGCCCTTGCCGCCGATCCCTCTAACACTGATTTGAGATAGTTGAATTTATCGACCTTTGAAATGTTTTTGTTGTCGTGAATCGCCGATTGAAAACTGTCCCAAAATGCGTTCCACTTCATAACATCTCCACGGAATTTGGGAAGCCAGAGCTTCGGCAATTTTGATCTCGGAGACGTTGCTTGATTTGCATTGCCTTCATTTTGACTGTCGTTGGACTCGCTTG
>JAOXSG010000009.1 GCA_025800105.1 Cohaesibacter sp.
CCCACCCCTTCGGGCCTCCCCTAAGCAAAGGTGACGTCACGACCACACGCTATAAAAGCGAGCGACCCCCGTCGTCGCCAAACACACTTCTTCATCATGGATCGATTCACATCCGAAGAAGACGACTACGACGACGCCCTCTGTAATGAAGCTATGGATGAGTACGAAACTTTGTGTCTCAATCAGTCGGATGATGATGACTGCAATGAAGCTCTGAGCAACTTCGAATCGAGAGACGGCCAAGAAGGTGGATCTTTGGAAAACCAAGCAACTTCGAAACCCTCGGGACGAAGTTTCGATTTCGAGTTGTTCCCTCACACTGACAGACGAGCAAGAAAATTTGGTGTGCATCGACGAGTATTCACGACACGTCTCAACCCGTTCGTGGATTTGTCAAAGATTCCTCGTCCCAACCTACCAGGACTCATCACCGATGCATTGAGACGCGCCATTTCTTCTCAAATCCTGAACGGTCGTGAAAATGGAGAAGATTTTCTGATGATTAACATGTCTTCCAATCGACTGCATCATTCATATCAATCCCATCGTGTGAGAGTTCGAGAATGGAACAACCAAGAAAGACCTGCAGAAAGATTGCTGAACAAAATGAAAGCAACCATCAACTCCAATGAACAATTTGAGTTGGACGACTCCTTTAACTTGGAAGTGACCCATATCAGAGACCCGGGGCGTGGCAGTGGACGCAAACGACGTCAACTCAAAACACTGCACATCGAACAGATGATGAAAACAAAGAAAAGCATCATTTACATCGACAACGAGGATGACCTCTGCTGTGCACGCGCTCTGGTCACCATTAAAGCCAGGCGCGACAACCATCCCAAAT
>JAOXSG010000011.1 GCA_025800105.1 Cohaesibacter sp.
AAACGCGTCTTGGATTTGTTCACCAAACATTCCCATCATCAAAATGTGACGGTGCTTTACTTGTGCCAAGACATGTTTCCCGTGGGCAAATACGCCAAGAGCATTTCTCGCAATGCTCATTACATTGTGGCCTTCAAGAACCCGCGCGATCAATTGGGAGTGCGTAACGTCCTTCTCCAATCGTTTCCCACCACGTGGAAAGACACTCTGGAGACCTTTCAACGAGTCACGGCTCAACCTTATGGGTATTTGGTCTTGGATTTGCATCCCGCCTCCTCAGACTATCAACGATTGATGAGTCACCTCTTAAAAGACAAAGGATGGACGCGTACGTATCAAAAGCGACCGAATGGACCCAAAGACGAGGAGGAGGAGGAGGAGGAGGATGCCCGGGCCCGAAAGACCAAGACCCTCAAGACCGAAGAGGAGAAGAAGTAGACGCCTACGTCATCGTCCTCCCCCTCTCTTCTGGAAATGTTTCCAAACCTTAGCGGCGCGTC
>JAOXSG010000024.1 GCA_025800105.1 Cohaesibacter sp.
GGGCATGCGCTGTGACTTGACATCTCCTCGATCGCTCCGACAATCCTTTCCGGCTGACACGCCACTCACGCCAAGGAGTACTGGACCACTCAAGCTGCGCAGTGACATAGAAGCCTTCGATGATCAGGCTTGCGTGGCTGACACTGATGAGGAGGAACAGGAGGAGGTTCCACACTGGCAATTTTGTAACGAGCTACAGGGAGGGCTACTCCCACGAGATGATGAAAATCGTGAGGGGTTCGATGAGGGACAGCATTTTGTTTTAGGAGACCCATCCACGCACACTGGGAAAGACAGTGAGCATGCATATGAAATTACGGGAGAAGCTGGTTTCCCTATCTGGGAAGACCTTTTCTTTTACATCCTCCATTCGTGTGGGTACCTTGTCAACTTCGATACAGTGTACGTGTTGGTGGATACCCGGCCTTTGCATCTACATGACAGACGAGACCCGACTCTCCCCCATTGGCCTGCAGCTGCATCTTGGTGGGAAAGTAGACTCCAAATGCGTGGGCCCCGCAATGAAAGGACTGAACTTCTCTTCTTGCAGGCA
>JAOXSG010000029.1 GCA_025800105.1 Cohaesibacter sp.
GTTCAAAAATTACCTACAAATAGAAAACAAATAGTCAAATACAAATCAGTAAATTCAAAAAGCCTGGATATCAAATGTGGAGTGCCTCAGGAGGGGGGCATTGGGGGGTTCTGAATACCGCAACACTGCAAAAAATTGATAAGAACACCGAATCACCGCAAGAAAAGTTGACGAAACACCGACACCGCATATATTTTCAGATTTACCATGATTAACATGGCCTATATGGCTTTTTGAAAACAGGGGAAACGCCCACATGTGATACAATATTTTGCAGGAACAAACACAGGGTTGTCCGCAACTTTTGAAATAGCTGGAAAAAAATTTGTAAGTAGCCCGACAGTGATTATTGACCGCCAGAGCCAATCCTTTCTAGGGGGGTCTGGGGGCATCTCTCCAGAAACTTTTTACGTTTTAAGTCCCCAGAAACGGAGTTTCCTCGATTTTCAGTGAGCACAAATTTCTTACAGTCTCAGTACCAAATTACTTGTATTTTTGTGGTTACTAGTTTACTTGTAAACTAGTAACCGTAACCGTACCGAAACATCTCGAAGTTTTCTCGA
>JAOXSG010000041.1 GCA_025800105.1 Cohaesibacter sp.
CCTGTTATGTGTGCTGTTGCACTCAGGAATATTGATATTTTGATTGAGGAAGGCCTGATTGAGCGGACACGCACAGATACAGGCCCTTATTTCGCTAGCCGTTTGAAAGAGCTGGAGGCGCTGCCGTTTGTTGGGGAAGTGCGCTCCAGTGGATTGATGGCAGGGATTGAACTAGCTAAGGATAAGGAAACACGGGAGCAATATCCGCTTGAAGCGAATGTTTGTGATGCTGTTTCGCAGGCTTGTTTAATGCGCGGTGTTGTTTTGCGGCCAACAGGCAATGTGCTTGTGATGTGCCCGCCTCTTATTATCAACCATCAGGAAATTGATTATGCTATCGAAATGCTGAAAGCGGCTCTGATGGAAGTGCACGGCAACCTACAAGCTGGATAACCTTGTTTGTTTAGACCCAATCGGGCTTGAATTGGATCGACCTGATGGTTCCCGCTGTATTTTCAGCAAGAGACCGAGCGCAGACTGATGTGGTTTATCAGGCAAGATCGGTATCACACTGAAAATACAGCAGAAACCACCGAAAGTAAGGGGCTTTTATCCTGTGCCTGCATCCTGTTTCTCAGCCGGTAAACCATATCGACCTTCAAAACACTCTTTGTCACAAGATAAAATACATCTTATCAGGCGATCCAATTCAAGCCCTATCGGGTCTATGGCACAAAGACTTTATGGATGCCGGATCAAGCCCGGCATGACAAATGCGTTAAGGTTTTCGCTAAAAAACCG
>JAOXSG010000079.1 GCA_025800105.1 Cohaesibacter sp.
TCTCACCATGTTGTAAGGAATTTGTTTACACGTTTAAATGCATGATTTAGAAGATCCAAACACATGTTTGGCAGCTGTTTTGAAGCGTACAGCTTGGAGCTTTTTTATCGATTACAAACGATCCAGCTAGTTCAAGCAAAATAAACCTTGAAATGTGCCCTTGTATTAGTTTCTGGATGATTTCGCCTCGCCTTGTCTGTCCTTTTCTTGTGATGCGTGAGGTGAACAAAATCCTTTTACGAGATGCTTTGAACAGTGAAGTGCTTACAAAAATTAAATCACAAAATCTGATTTGTCAAGGCAGGGCTTGACACTGTGGTTTTAAGTATGGCTGAACTGATTTTCCTTTGCTGTTGCTAAGATTTAAGTCCATCTTGTCTTGTCTCACCATATTTTAAGGAATTTCTTTACACAATACATGATTTGTCACACATCTGAAACAATATAAGCTGATATTTGTAGATATTTTCTTCTATGCTACGTTTTAGCACATTTTTAATTGTCTTTCCATCAC
>JAOXSG010000094.1 GCA_025800105.1 Cohaesibacter sp.
GAAGAAATTCGGGCATTTGAACGTGAACGAGTTCACTTGTTCGTTGAGAAGCAACGGACAGGTGCTTTCAATGGTCGGCGCTTGGGTGAAGACGGGATGGCATCCCAAAGTTCAGGCATTTTGCGCGTGTGGTCGGTGGAGTCCAGTCCTCTGGTCGAACGTTATTCTTGTGATTCTTTTGGTGGCTTGAGGCGTGTGCTGCATTTGAGCATGGGTGCTCCGGTTATGTTGATATCGAATCTCAGAACCGTGTGGAATTTGGTGAACGGCCTTCGTGGTCGCATCGTTGGTGTGGTTTGGGAGGAAGAGGAGCAGGAAAACACAGCAAATGAGCCAGGACTTGTCTCTTTTGACGGTCCATCAAGGAGTAGACCAGGACTTGTCTCTTCTGACGGTCCATCAAGAAGCAGAGCCGCACAGAAGTCGAAACCACAGCAAAAGCGAGATGCCGCAGAAGTAGGCGGCGTGCAAGCAAGTGCACTGAAGTACTTGATCGTTGATTTTCCTGGTTATGTAGGACCCAGCATGGTTGAAGGACACGCGACCTACGTGTGCATCCGTGCGCAACAGATCCGGCACGAGCGGATGCCAGCGTTGGCCAGGACGCAATTCCCGCTGGTGCTGAGTTATGGAATGACTGCTCACAAAAGCCAAGGACTGACTCTGAAAGACGGCTACACATTTGATATGGAACATGAACCAACATGGCAACCTTTTCGAAGCATTTGCGGATTGGCATTTGTCGGCTTGTCCCGCGCCACGGATTTCGCGCATATAGCCTTTAAGCATGTGCCAGATTACTGGGTTTTTCGAGCGGTTGCGGAGACTCCGCTGTTCCGTTGGCGGTCCAGTTTGGAGCTGCAGTTGGATGCGAAGCACGATGCCACGAGCGAACGCCAATTCTTTGGCAAAGCGACCGTGGAGGACGAGTTCGAACGTCACCTGCAGTGGTCAGAGAGGAAGACAGGATCGCCTATGTCTTCTGAAAACAAAACAGATTTGTTGCAGATGCTATCAGTTCGTGGAGTTTTGCCTGCTCCAGAGTACACAGATAAACCAACAAGGTTGCCAGCAAGTAAGCTCGGTGGTGGTCGGAACAAGAGAAAGACCATGCGGGGTTCTAACAGAGCTGATGATGAGAGTGTTGGACCACGTCAGGATGATGATGCGTTGACTGAAGAACACCCTGATGTAAAAGAAGCGGAAGATCGAGCAGCTCACCCAGTCGATCATGAACCTGATGATGACGACATGTTGACTGAAGACCAGATTGAATATCTGCGTCGAGAGAAAGAGGAAGCAAGAGTAATAGATCGAACACAAGTGGAGGAACCAGTGGATGATGAACCATATTATGGCGATATTGCGGCCGAGGAACAAATGGAAAAACAGTGGAAAGAAATGCAGGAAGCCTTGGAGATATATAATGCTGAAATGCAAGCAGGAAAATATATAGAGGAAGATCCATCGGCTTCCACCGATCCCACGTTTGGGAAAACACCTGAAGAAATCCAGATGATGTTAGATGATGCCTTAATTGAACAGTTGGAAGAAGAGAGGTATGCGAAGTTGGAAAAAGAAATGTATGCGAGTATGGAAGACTAAGATTTTCTACTCATCTCTTCTTTTCATCTCTTCATCTCTATCTCTTCTCTTCATCTTCCGAATACTGTTTTTGTGTGGCTGTTCTGACTGCAAAAAAAGAATCTCGTGGAGCTGGCCTGTTTGACATGCAAGCACTGTCAAATAGCATTTGCAAGCATTTGCAAGCATTGTGTTTTGCAGTTTTTCGCATTAGCACGCATTTGCAAGCAGTTGCAAGCATTTTGCATTAGCAAGCATTTTCTTGTTCAACAGGAATTCCTGTGGTTTTTCTTGTTCGTGCACGTTTGTCGCTGTCGTCCGTTTCGTTGTCGTCGTCGTCATGGTTGTTGTTGTTGTTGTTGTTGTTGTTCTTGTTGTTGTTGTTACTGTTGCGCCGCGAATGCCCGCTGCGTGTTGCGGCTGGTTGCTCGCTGCTTGTTGCGATGCGCGCATTTGTTGTTGCGGGTTGCTTTTTGTTTGTTGCGGATTATAGGGTTTTGGCGTTGTCGCAACATGTTTCTGATTTTGTTACGTGTTTCTGCACGTGCGCTCGGATTTGGAACCTCGTGATTGTTTTTCGCCGTTGTCAGCGTCGTCATCGTCGGCATCGTGAGTGTTGTTGTCGTTGTTGCTATTGCGGCT
>JAOXSG010000788.1 GCA_025800105.1 Cohaesibacter sp.
CCTGAAAGCGCACATTTGCGGGGTGAGACCAAAGTGGTACCGCTGTTGCAAAGCAACAATTTGCAAAGCAACAATTTGCAGGGCGAGATCACACAGCAAAACGACTTCACCAACTCCAACCACAAAGCCCGCAAAAAATCCCAAGCGAGTGGCTGCTGGCAAATTGGTTGCTGAAAGAACGCGACAGGTCCGCGAAGCACAGAAAAAAGCCGCAGCTGAGGCTGCTGCCATAATCACAAAAAACAAGGCCCCCGCGGCAGCATTGGCTAACGAAGACGAAAGCCCTAGAAGCATTCTCAGCACCACCCAATGGCTTGCTGTGGGCAGTTTTGCCGTTTCATTGATCGGACTTTATTACAAACGTGAAGAGCTGAAGGCCGTATTCAGCAAGAAAACTGCTCCGCCAGCGCCGCCAGCGCCGCCACAACCCGCGCCTGCGCCTAGCAACAATTTGCCACCGCCCCCACAGCCAAAAGGCATCCGTCACATGGATTAAACATTTGCCTCGGTCATATCATATGTCCGATTTATTTTTGTTTTGAACTTTGCATACATTGCTATACCATGTCTGACAACAAGCTTGTTAAAACGATCGTCGAAGCTGCAACTCTCACTGGCTTCACCGCCGGCATCGGTTGGGTCGCAAAAAAGGTTTTGAAAGAGAATTTTACCTCCGACCCCAGCAGCAGTGCCATGAACTACGCAAAGTTCTCCGCCGTCATGGCGGGAAGCATCGCGCTTAAACAGTACCTCGAGGACCAAAAAATCCTCCCCGACAAATATTGAAAATTAATTGGAAAAATGCGCCTTTTGCATATCTACACAAATCATTATTTCTTGCAGTATTCCAGCATGCCCGAATTAGCGACCGCAGTACACAGGGTTTTTACGGATCTGACCAACATCGTACTCCTCTATCATGCCATGCATTTGATTGATGATTATTTCAGTGATGTAAAAGAGGAGCACGAAGAGGACGAAGAGGTGTGCAAAGAGTTAATACGAAATATGTGTCAAACATCGCAAGAAGTTTCTTCACTTATTCGGCAAAGCGTTAAAAAAATTATGAATTAAACGCGCCTGTTATATGAAACAGTTTTTGCTCGACATTGACCAGCATGGCCAGCGTCGCAATCATGGCAGGTGGGGCGTTACTTAATGCTGCCGCCTTCATTGGCGGCAATTATCTCGCACGCTTCCTTTCTGGAGATAATTCCAGTGTAGCACTTGAGGAAAAAGTGCGCCATGATAAAGCTCTCGAATCGTACCAAGAGGCGTACGCCAAATATCAAAAAGATCGAACGGAGTTGCTTGACTGGATTGCAGCCAACGAGCGGATCAAAGAACAGGCAAAGCAAAACTTCACTGACACGGACTACGCCTTCAAGCTTTATAACCAGGTGCCCCCTGACAAAAAATATTGCCTCCGCGCGAGCCAAAGTTCTCTGATTTCTATCAGCCAGGCGAGCAGCAACAACAAGGCGAGCTCCTGTTCGTGGGCACTGGCGCCCTTGCGCTCGGTTATGCGGCCTTTCGTTTTCTTTGAACTTTTCATTACCATACCTTTATACGATGGACACCAAACTCGCCAAGGTATACTA
>JAOXSG010000096.1 GCA_025800105.1 Cohaesibacter sp.
GTGTCCGATCTGGCCAAGCGCGTTGAAATCATCAATGCGCCGGGTATCTCTGCCCTGCAAGCCGCCTCCGCTCGCTTTGGCGCTTTGCTTGGCCATGATTTTTGCACCATTTCCCTGTCAGATCTGCTGACCCCATGGGAGGCTATTGAAAATCGCCTTCATGCAGCCGCGAAAGGGGATTTTGTCGTCGCCTTTTATAATCCGGTTTCTATGCGACGCCGGACGCAATTGGCAGAGGCCAAGAAAATTTTACTGCACCATCGCCCAGCCGATACGCCCGTTTTGCTGGCGTCCAATCTTGGTCGTCCAACAGAGGCTTTGCGCCTTCGCACATTGGCAGAGCTGGAAGTGGATGAAGTGGATATGCTAACCGTTGTTTTGGTTGGCTCCTCTCAAAGCAAAGCCTTTAAAACCGGAGATCGCTCGGTTGGCGATCAAGGTTGGCGGGTTTATACACCCCGTGGTTATGCCAAAAAGATTGATGCGGCCTCTTAAAGTCAGTGAAAAGAAAAGGAAATTTCTATGACTGTTCATTTCATTGGCGCTGGCCCCGGAGCGCCGGATCTTATCACCGTTCGGGCCTTGAAACTGATTCAAAGCTGCCCGGTTTGCCTTTATGCAGGCTCGCTGGTGCCAGAGGCCATCGTCGCAGAAGCGCCAAAA
>JAOXSG010000099.1 GCA_025800105.1 Cohaesibacter sp.
ATAAATTGACCAAAGATGAGGATGAACTGTTTACCGGCGCCTTTTGGACCGGAAAAAAAGGCAAGGACTTTGGCCTTGTTGATGATTTGGGCGATATGAACGGCTATCTGAAACAAAAATATGGCGAAGATACAAAGCTCAAGCTCATTTCCAGCAGCGGCGGATTCTTCTCGCGCTTGCGGATGCCGGGCATGGGTTTGATGACACAAACCATAGATCCGCTCGAACGCATCGCAACAGGATTATCGGCCGACTCCATTCTTGCCAGTCTTGAGGAGCGAGCTCTATGGTCTCGTCTGGGTCTTTAGAAGCTGTAACACACCCGATATCGACCCAATCCCCGCACAAAATGCGATTGCCGGGGTTGGATATGGCGCGTTTTCTCGCTTTTGTTGGCATGGTCTTGGTCAATTTCAAATTGGCCGCCAATGCCAGCATCAGCGAGGCAAGCCCTCAAATCTTGGTCAGTCTCTCCAATTTGTTAGAAGGGCGCGCCGCAGCACTCTTTGTCATTTTGGCAGGGCTTGGCATCGGCATAGGCCTCAAAAATGCTCTGGCAAAAGGCAAAGTAAAATCCGACTTGCGCCTCCGCCAAGCCAAACGCGGGTTTGTGCTGTTTGTCTTTGGACTGCTCAATCTGATCATCTTTGAAGCCGACATCCTGCATTATTACGGCCTTTATTTCCTCTGTGCTTGCCTGATCATCGGCATGGGGCGGCGCGCATTGCTCTCACTGGCCTTTGCCATCATCCTGCTCTCACCTGTTCTGATGCTGATCTGGAATTATGAAACCGGATGGGATTG
>JAOXSG010000174.1 GCA_025800105.1 Cohaesibacter sp.
CGGTTTTCGGACAAAAATATGCTTAGAAACAAAGACTAAAGCGTTTCGAGATTAGTTTGAGACACACCCAACGGCTTTGAAGTAGTTCCAGCATTCTTGCGGTTCATAGAGATCGCAGATTTCTCCAAGCGCCTCGAAGACGGCGGTAAAGGATCGTGCGCCGGTGCGTCTGAGATGAGCCTTGAGTTTGATGTGCAGTGATGGGTTTTCATATAGAAAAATCTACGCAAACAATAACTGCATAGAAAACATTAGGCTAATCAGCAAAAAAACAATAAAAATTGCCCATTGGCTCCATGATCGCTTGGCAAATCCAATGTGGTTTAAACCATTTAGCATTGAGCCAGTCGCTCCAAACGCAAAATTCACAACAAATCCAATCGCACATAGAGCTGTCCCAAGAGCAAATGCGAACAATGGGGGATTGAGTGTTGTTTCAGGGATGAATTGAGGAATAAAGGCGGTAAAAAATATTAGTGCTTTAGGATTTGCTATATTGGTGACGACACCTCGAAAAAACAAATTTCCTTTAGGTTGTAGTGACAATTTAATGAATAGGGATTCCCAAAGTTGATCAAATCAGATTCTATACTGACTTTTGGAGATCGGTATGGAAGGCGAAGTGCTACGCGATGATCAGTGGGAGCGGTTGAGAGAGTTTGTTCCCGGAGGCCGCAAGGGCAAACGTGGCCCCCGCAGTGATGGACGCCGTTTTTTTGATGCTATTCTTTGGCTCGCTCGCTCAGGTGCCCGCTGGCGTGACTTGCCCGAGGACCGCTTTGGTCCTTACCAGACCATTAAGCGCCGCTATTATCGCTGGATAGAGGCCGGGGTCTTTGATCGGATCTTCGAGTCGGTAGCCCAAGACCCTGACATGGAATGGCTTGCTATTGATGCCACTGTAATACGCGCGCAGGCCCAAGCAGGTGGCGCGCGGCGTAAAAAGGGGGGGCCGAAGCCCAGGCTCTCGGTCGCTCAAGGGGTGGATTTGGCACCAAAATCCATGCCGTAGTGGATGCGTTGGGCTTGCCTGTTCGCTTCGATTTGGGACCAGGACAGCAGAATGATATGGCTCCGGCCTGTGACTTGATGAGTGGGCTATATGCAGAACAGGTTCTTGCTGATCGGGCATATGATGCTGACAAGCTTCATGACCTCATTCTTGATCAAGGTGGAGAGCCGGTCATCCCACCCAGACGTCATCGCAAGTTCCAACATGACTATGACCATATAGCATACAAACAACGATGGGGCATTGAAGGCTTCTTTGCCAAGCTCAAACAATGGCGAAGAATTGCCACCAGATATGACAAGCTTGCCGCCAACTTCCTCGGCTTCGTAAAACTGGCAGCAATCATGTTGTGGCTCAAATAATTAAATTGTCACTACAGCCTAGGGGGAATGACTGGGTCAGGACTTTTAAATCGGGCTCTTATCGTTTTGCATATCCGGCCGCTTTACCTTTGTCCTTAGGGTAGTTATCTGGTGTCAGCCCTAATTTTATTTTAGTATAAAAAAAGCCCTGCATTTTAGAATTTTCTATTTTGCAGGGCTTTTTATTTTATTTTTGTCTTTAACAGGCCTGGCAGCGACCTACTCTCCCACGTCTTAAGACGGAGTACCATCGGCGCTGAGGAGTTTAACGGCCGAGTTCGGGATGGGATCGGGTTTGGTCTCCTCGCGATAACCACCAGGCCGGTTAAAGACAAAGATAAATTGAGAAGCTGGATTTGATGTCACCTTATGGGACCATCGATAAAGAGCTATGTTTTTATCGCGACCCGATAGGTGAGCGGACCGCATGGTCCTTGCCCTTTCAGTCCCTGCTCAAAGATCAGGAATAGCTGGTAAGAGATAGAATGAACATTGATAAATGAGAGGGATCAAGCCGATCGAGCGATTAGTACTGGTAAGCTTCGTACATTGCTGCACTTCCACACCCAGCCTATCAACGTGGTGGTCTTCCACGGCTCTGATAGGGAGAA
>JAOXSG010000196.1 GCA_025800105.1 Cohaesibacter sp.
CTGATTTAAAAGTCCTAAGCCATCCCTCTCCCCCTCCCAAACCACCCGTCATGGTACCCTCGTGGGCGGTTTGGGAGGGGGAGAGGGATGGATATGCGGCCTAAAAGTCTCAGACAGAGACTTTTAAATCGGGCACTCAGAGGATCAATTGTCAAACATATCCTTGAAATCCTGCAAGGCTTCGGCTTCTTCCTCTGTGAGCTTGGTTGGAGTGCAGCGTGGATCTGTTTTTTGCAAAGCCCGTGACATGGCACGACTGACAGAGATAGGATCGCATCCATGTTCCATTTCGCATACCATATCCCATTGTTCTTCGGCGCGCTCGTGGCATTCAAAGCAATTGCCGCCAAAGCGGTTGACGACATCTTCAAAACCGCGGCGATGGATTTCTGTTCCTTGCTTTGAGACAGTCAGCTCAAAAAATTCCCAGTCATTGGTTTTGGCATTAAACCCGGCTTCGCGCTTGACCATGGCTTCGGTCGGGATCAGCTGAATGATAGAGCCTTCGGGATATTTGCCGCCGGTTTCAGATTTGGCGACAGCCAAAGTGGCATCCAGATTTCCCTTCAGATTGCCAACGAAAAAGCCACGCACTGGGGTCAACTCACTGATGCAGCTAAATGTATCAGAGGTAATGGTCAGCTCTTCTGTAGATCCGATGCTGGCAGGCATAACCGCGAATGTGGTCATGAGGGCGGCAGTGGTCAGAATTTTGCTGATTATTGTCATTTTTGTGGTCCTTGCATGTCTTCTTTTGCTTGAACCAGAAAAGAAATATAAAGAATTTATTCCTTTTAAGTTCTTGTTTTTGCTTCTATTCCTGCCCGAACAGCCGAGCATTTAATAAGGGATAGTTGCGCAAAAGAAGTGCAAGAAGAAATAGCGGACTAACCTGAAAGCCCCTATACGCAAAAGCCTGTATTTTTAGCCTTTGGTATCAAAAATCGATATAAAGTTTGCTTTATATCAAAAGAGAAATCACTCATCCCCCATGAGATGTGACATCATAACATTGGCTTGGGATCAATCTGCTTTGCGACGGAAGCGCCCATGCTCCATCCAGCGGATGATAAGTCCGGCAGGGAAGACCCAAAGTGCACCGGTAATAATGAAAAAGATAATCTGAACCCAGCCCGGTGCTTTGGCCACAACCACCGCGCCCAGCGTCATGCCAATGGCGGCATAAACAACAATAAGAGTGACAAGAGCCAACATGCCAATGAATTTGCGGGTCCGAATGCTCATGATTGATCCTGATGCTTGAAAAGATGTCTCTCCTTTAGCTCAGTCAGAGGAATGAGAAAAGAAAAAACAGGCCATCAAGGACAGGAAGAGACATTATGACGGGATTTACGTGTTTTCCCCTTGTCTATGCGCCAAGACTTTGTAGCATGTGGTGATTAGGTTCAGGACTACGCAGAACCACGCAGGGACACAGATGCAGACTATGGAATTGACCCAAGAGGACCAATGGCTTGGCATAAGTGAAAAGGCCGCATCCAGCCGAAAGGCTGTGCGCATCTGGCTCTATTGTATCGCCTTTTTGGTTTTTATGATGGTGCTGGTGGGCGGTGCAACGCGTTTGACTGATTCTGGCCTTTCAATCACCGAATGGAAGCCCATCAATGGGGCGATCCCGCCTTTAAGTGATCTTGCATGGCAAGAGGAATTTGAAAAATACAAGCAAATTCCAGAATATCAGCAAGTCAATAAAGGCATGAGCCTTGAAGAGTTTCAATTCATCTTCTGGTGGGAATGGGGGCATCGCCAATTGGGGCGTTTCATCGGTCTGGCTTTCTTCTTTCCCATGGCTTTTTTCTGGCTGACCGGGCGATTGGCTCAACAGATCAAACCCAAAGTGTTGGCTCTCTTCTTTCTGGGGGGCTTTCAAGGTGCCGTTGGCTGGTGGATGGTGGCCTCAGGTCTGTCCGAACGGGTGGATGTCAGCCAATATCGGCTGGCCTCGCATTTGATTATGGCAAGCTTTATTTTTGCTGCTCTGATCTGGGTTGCGCGCGGCTATCGGGAAAAAGACGAAAAACCGGAATGTGTCAGCGCAGACCGCCACTGGTGGCTGATGATGCCTCTCTGGCTGCTCATTATGGGCCAAATTTTCTTGGGCGCTCTGGTGGCCGGAACCCATGCAGGCAAAACCTATAATACATGGCCCTTGATGGATGGCAGCTTCATTCCCGATCAGCTTTATGATTTGACGCCCATCTGGTTGTCTGCTTTTGAAGACCACATGACCATTCAGTTTAATCACCGCATGTTGGCCTATGTGATTGTTCTATTGGCCGCAATTGCTGTCGTGCGCTTGGCTATTGATCATTTTGCCAGTGCCTTACACAAATGGGGCATGCTGCTGGCTGCGCTGATTGTGGTTCAAGTCGTGATTGGCATTATAACTTTGCTGCTTGTTGTGCCGATCAGTCTGGCGCTTCTCCATCAGATCGGCGCAATCATTATTTTGGCTGCAATGACCCTGTTGTTGCGCGATTTATATGACAACAGACGCGAAGCGGCGTGAGCCAAAAATCAAACCCAAAAACAAAAATGAACCTATAAAAAAGGCCGGGAAATCCCGGCCCTTTTTGTCTCGATAAGAAAGAGAAGGCCTGCCTTAGGCCTTCATGGCCTGATCCAGATCAGCGATAATGTCTTTGACATCTTCAACACCAATGGAAAGGCGTACAGTATCAGGGGATGCACCCGCTGCAATCTTTTGCTCGTCTGTCAGCTGGCTATGGGTGGTTGAAGCTGGGTGAATGGCCAAAGAGCGGGTATCGCCAATATTGGCAACATGGCTGAACAGCTTCATGCTTTCGATCAGCTTCACACCGGCTTCATGGCCACCTTTCAAGCCAAAGGTAAAGACGGAGCCAGCGCCTTTTGGCATATATTTTTGATGCTTGGCATAATGATCATTGCCTTCCAGACCGGCATAGGAAACCCAGCTGACAGCCTCGTGGCTTTCGAGGAATTTGGCAACAGCCAGCGCATTTTCGCAATGGCGTTCCATGCGCAAATGCAAGGTCTCCAAACCTGTTAGAATCTGGAAGCAATTCATGGGTGCAATTGCTGGACCCAAATCGCGGAGGCCAAGCACACGGCAGGCAATGGCAAAAGCAAAATTGCCAAAGGTTTCATGCAGCACAACGCCATTATATTCTGGGCGCGGCTCGCTCAACATCGGATATTTGCCAGAGGCAGACCAGTCAAAACTGCCGCCATCGACAATCACACCGCCCATGGAATTGCCATGACCGCCCATGAATTTGGTCATGGAATGCAACACCACATCAGCCCCATGGTCAATGGGCTTGCACAGATAAGGAGTTGCCATGGTGTTATCAACGATCAAGGGAATGCCTGCTTCTTTGGCAACCGCAGCCCATGCTTCCAGATCGGTGATGACGCCACCGGGATTGGCAAGGCTTTCCAGATAAATGGCTTTGGTTTTGTCATCGATCAGCGCCTTGGCCGCTTGTGGGTCCAGAGCATCGGCCCAGCGCACATGCCAGTCAAAGCTTTTAAAGCTGTGATTGAATTGGTTGATATTGCCGCCATAAAGCTTGTCTGCTGCGATGAAATTATCGCCGGGACGCATGATGGCATGGAAGGTCAACATGGCCGCCGCATGACCAGATGCAACAGCCAGTGCAGCAGTGCCCCCTTCCAGAGCGGCAACACGCTCTTCCAATGCGCCCTGTGTGGGGTTCATGATGCGCGTATAGATATTGCCAAATTCCTGCAAGGCGAACAATTTTGCGGCATGTTCGGTGCTGTTAAAGGCATAAGCTGTTGTTTGATAAATCGGAACTGTCCGCGCACCCGTGGTCGGGTCTGGCTGTGCGCCTGCATGAATGGTCAGAGTACCAAAGCCTGGTGCATTCTCGTTGCTCATAAATTTCACCCCTTAGAGACGTTGCCCGCTTGATTGAAGGTTCAATCGGCAGAAATAGGAAAGCTGTTTGTTTGCAGAGACTTTAGCCCACTGAATGAGCGGGGGCTATTTTAAATTTGCAAAAAATATTCTCTTTATTGCGAATTTGGGGGAAAAGAAGACTGCCTTGTAAGATTAATTGGCCTTTAGGCGCAATTTTCTTTCTTTGAATTGCTTTAAGGCCAGTTTGCTATCAGGAGAGGCTTTCCAGTTTGGCCAGTCGTGGCAATTCTATTTTGGGGCAGCGATCCATCACCACTTTTAATCCGGCATTCTCGGCCCGCTTTGCTGCATCATGATTGATGACATCCAATTGCATCCAGATCACTTTGGCACCGATTGATATGGCGTCCTCTGTCACTGTGCCAGCGGCCTCTGAATTGCGGAAAATATCAACCATATCGACGGGATCATCAATATCAGCCAGAGAGGCAAACACCTCTTGGCCAAGGATTTTTTGACCAGCTTTGCCGGGATTGACCGGGATTACCTTATAGCCCTGTTCAAGCAAATAATTGGCCACCCGATAGCTGGGGCGCTCTTGTTTGTCACTGGCGCCGACCAGCGCAATGGTTTTGACTTCATCGAGAATGGTTTTGATATATTCGTCAGTATAAGAGAGCGCGCTCATCGCAATATCCGCCTTATCGTGTCATAATTTCATGAAGGTGAATATAATCCTCTGTCATGAAAGAACAAGAGCTTCCTCATAGTGAGGCCCAAAAACAAAACCCTGCCAAAAGGGCAGGGCTTGTCAATGCAGTTACGATCCTGACGTTAGGAGCCACATGGCCAATCTGCTTTTCGTTTTTCGATAAAGGCTGCAATGCCTTCTTTGGCATCTGCATCCATCATATTTTCGGTCATCACCTTGGCCGCCAGATCATAAGCATCGGCCAGTGGCATTTCGGCTTGTTGGTGGAAAATTTCCTTGCCAAACTTGAGCGCAGCGGGGGATTTTTTGGCAATTTCCTCGCAATAGCGATCCACCACCAGACGTAGATAATCTTTTGGCACCACGCGATTGACCAAGCCATAAGCCTTGGCGGTATGGGCGTCGATTTCCTCGCCCGTGACCAGCATTTCCATGGCTTGTTTGCGCGGTACATTGCGCGTCAAAGCGACCATTGGCGTGGAACAGAAAAGACCAATATTGACGCCCGGTGTGCAGAAATTGGCTTCATTGACCGTGATGGCTAGATCACAGCTGGCGACCAATTGACAGCCCGCAGCCGTAGCTGTGCCTTGCACCTCGGCAATGACCAGTTTGGGGCAGGTGACAATCTGTTGCATCAGCTTGGAGCAGCTATCCATGATCATGGCAAAGTAAGCCTTGCCGCCATCGTCATCAGCGCGATGGGCTGTCAATTCCTTTAGATTATGTCCGGCGCAAAAGATGGGGCCATTGGCGGCAATCACAATCAGCCGTGTTGCCTTATCCTGATTGGCTCGCTCTAATTCCAGCGCAAGGGCTGTCATCATGTCTTCTGACAGGGCATTGCGGCTTTGGGCTCTGTTCATGATCAGGCGCCGTGTCGGGCCAATCTGCTCTGTCAAAATTATAGCATCTTCTGCACTGTCATTGGCGGGGGGAGTCTGCTCGGCGCTCACATCTGTCTCCTAGATCGGCAATCAATTGAGGTTGCATTGTTATATCCGTCTTGTCTTTCAGGGCAAGGGGGGCAAAGCACAAGACAGCTTGAGCATATGGAAATTGTGTTCCCCATGGCTGCGAACGGGAGCAAATAGACAAAAGACCAGTGGAGAGCCGGAAAGACTTGCAGTGCGGATCAAGATAGGCTCTTATTTCCTTTAACGTTAACTGTCTTTGCAGGCAGCAAGGCGCAAGCAACATGGCGAAGCCACAGCACCTTGGGTTGGCGGGCGGCAAGGTGCAAACAAAAAAGCGTTGGCGGGCGGCAAGGCGCAAGTAAACAAGAGAGGGAATCATGGATCTTAAAATGGAGAAGGCAGAGGTTGAAGCGCTTCTGGATCAGGAATTTCCGCAAATTCATGAGGGCGGGCGCTGCTATTTCATTGATTGGATCAAGCCGCTTGAGACACAAATGCGCCTCAAGGCCGATCATCGGCATTTGCGCCCCGGCGGCACCATTTCCGGCCCATCGATGATGTCACTTGCCGATTTGGCGGCCTATGTCATCATTTTGGCAGAAATTGGCCCCGTGGCGCTGGCCGTGACCACCAGCCTCACTATCAACTTTTTGAACAAGCCCGGTCCGGGCGATTTGCTGGGCCATTGCAAGATCCTGAAAAAGGGCAAGAGATTGATCATTGTCGAAGTGGATATCAGATCAGACGGACAGGACGATCTGGTCGCCCACGCAACAGCAACCTATTCTGTACCACCGCAGACATGAGACTAGTAACGATCTCGAATATAGAGATTGTAGAACTTTCCTTGCGAGTCTGAAGCCAAGAAGTCTTTGTAAACGTTAAGAGGAACACCGGGATAATCGTATCTACCAGTTTTAAACCAGATGGATAATACTCCGTCTTCCCATTCGATACGATTTATCGCACTTGAGTTAATATAAGGCATTTGTTTTCTTTCTGGTAAATCCAATATCTATTATGTAGCGATTGATCAAAGGAATTTAAGAGGTGGTTGGCAAACAAGAGCTGTTATTGGTTTTAATGAGTGATATTTTGTGGTAAAATAATACCGTAATTTTATCTCTCTGTTTTTGCTTATGTATTTCAATCAAAATCTCTTGACTTATGCGTATAGATCTTTAAAAGAGGCCCAGACATTGCGGCGGTACGTTAGGTGCCGCCGTTTCACGTTGTCTTCACTGGCACCGGAACTACGGATAAGCAATGAAAACCTTTTCTGCAAATCCTTCTAACATCGAGAAGAAATGGATTCTCATCGATGCAGAAGGTCTGGTGGTTGGTCGTCTCGCTTCGCTGATCGCGATGCGTCTGCGCGGCAAGCACAAAGCCACTTTCACTCCGCACATGGATTGCGGCGACAATGTTATCGTGATCAACGCCGACAAGGTAAAACTGACTGGTCGTAAATACGAAAACAAAAAATATTACTGGCACACTGGTCACCCCGGTGGCATCAAAGAGCGCACCGCTCGTCAGATCATCGAGGGCAAATTCCCTGAGCGTGTTCTGCAAAAAGCTGTACAGCGCATGATGCCAGGTGGTCCTCTGACCCGCGTTCAGTTGTCCAACCTGCGTGTTTATGCAGGCGCCGAGCATCCACATGAAGCTCAGTCTCCTGAGACACTGGATGTAAAATCCTTGAACTCCAAGAATGCAAGGGGCTAATCCATGAGCGATCAGATCCAGTCTTTGGAAGAACTCGGTGCAGCTGTTGGCGCTGAAGATTCCGCTCCTGTTCATGTTCAAAAGCTTGACCAATATGGCCGTGCATATGCCACTGGTAAGCGTAAAGATGCGGTTGCTCGTGTTTGGGTTAAGCCCGGCTCCGGCAAAATCATCGTGAACAAAAAAGAATATACCGAATATTTCGGTCGCCCTGTTTTGCAGATGGTTCTCAAGCAACCAATCGTTGCTGCTGACCGTGATGGCCAGTTTGACATCATCGCTACCGTTGCTGGTGGTGGTCTGTCCGGTCAGGCCGGTGCTATCCGTCACGGTATTTCCAAAGCCCTGACTTATTATGAGCCAGAGCTGCGTCCTGTCCTGAAAAAGGGCGGCTTCCTGACACGCGATGCGCGTGTTGTTGAACGTAAGAAATACGGTCGCGCAAAAGCTCGTCGTTCCTTCCAGTTCTCCAAGCGTTAAGCTTTGGGATCTGTCGAAAGCGACAGTTATACGAATACAAAAGGGCAGCTTTTCAGCTGCCCTTTTTTATGCCCTCATTGAACCTCCTGCGTAGGTGGAGATTTAAGTGGACTATAAAAAGCGTGATGCTTTGCATCACGCTTTTGGTTTTTGTGTCAAAGATTAAAATTCCCCGCGGTGATAGGAAATGCGATAGAAAATCGCAAAGAGCACCGGCAAGACAATCAGTGTTAGAACCGTTGCAAAGCCCAGTCCGAACATGATGGTCACCGCCAAGGGCGCAAAGAAGACATCGCTTAACAGCGGTATCAGTCCCAGAACCGTGGTGATGGCTGCCATGGTGACAGGCAGCATGCGGCTGACGGCGGCTTGCGAGATGGCATCATGCATATTGACGCCTTCTTCTTCATTCAAGCGTTTGATTTCCTCAATCAAGACAATGCCATTTTTCAAAAGCATGCCTGACAGGCTCAAAAAGCCCAAAAGAGCGGTAAAGCTAAAGGGCTGATTGAACAATAACAAACCACTTGCCACCCCAATCACTGCCAAAGGCACCGTCAGCCAGACAACAATGGTCTGTTTGAAGGAATTGAACAGCATGACAGTGATGGCCAGCATCACCACAATGCCAAGGGGGACAAATTCAAACACGGCCTTGTTGGCTTTTTGTTGGGCTTCAAATTCACCACCCCAGCTTAATTCATACCCTGTTGGCAGCTCTAACGCTTCAACCATTGGTCGGATCTTGGCAAAAAGCTGGAAGGAATTGATGGGCGAATTGGGCGCTGGGTCCACCCAAACCTGAATGGTGCGTTTGCGGTCGCGCCGCATGATCAGACTGTCTTCCCAGCCAAGATCAATGGAATGGACCACCTGATCAATATTGACATAGCGGCCAAGGGCAGGGCTGAAGACCTGCACATCGCCCAATTGCTCTACGCTGGAACGCTCCGCATAGGGTGGGCGCAAAATGATTGGCAGAATATCAGCCCCGTCGCGCAATTTGGCAATCTCAACGCCTTTGACATGCAACAACAATGCCTTGTCAATATCGGACTTGGAAATGCCAAGGCGTCGTGCCTCGGCTTCTGCAAATTGCGGCTGCAAAACCTTGGTCCGCTGTCGCCAGTCATGACGCACATTGGTGATATGGTCTTGTGTGCGATAAATCGCTTTGACTTTTTCTGCCAGCTCCCGCAACACAGCGCGATCCGGTCCACTGATGCGGGCTTCGATTTTTGCTTTGGTGCCTGGACCCAGCTCAAAGCGTGATGCTTTGACAAACGCTTGAGGGGCGCGCTCGGAGAGTTTCTTCAAAACCCGCTCAATGATGATCGGCATTTTGTCAAATTCGTGCACCTCAATGATATATTGGCCATAAGAAGGGAAATCGCGCTCGCCCGCATAAGTCAGCATGAAGCGCTCGGCCCCGGTGCCGATGGTGGTTGTAATCTGACGAATGTCGCCATCATCCAGCAAATCTTCTTCCAGATTGGCCATATCTTGCATGGTCGCACGAATATCGGAGCCTTGCGGCAACCAGAAATCAACCGTGAAACTGGGCAAATTGGAAGGCGGGAAAAAGGCTTGGCTCACAAAGCCAAAGCCATAAATGGCCAATGTCAAAGCCCCAATGGTCAAGCCTGCTGTCACCCAGCGAAACCGCAAGGCCAAGAGCAGGATGCTTTTATAGATCTGATAGACAAGGCCGCGATAGGGATCGGCCTCATTTTGCGCGCTCAGTGCCGCTTGTTTTTGCTCTTCGCTCAATTCCTTGAACAAAAGAGAGGCAAAGAAGGGGGTGAGCGTGATAGCTAAAAGCCAGCTGATCATAAGGGAAATCAACAGGATCCAGAAAAGCGAACCGGTAAATTCTCCTGAGGCATCAGGCGAAAGGCCAATGGGAGCAAAGGCTGTCACTGCAATCAGGGTCGCGCCAAACAAAGGCCAGATGGTATGGGAGACAATGCGTTTGGCCGCTTCCACGCGGCTCAAACCCCGCTTCAGTCCAATCAGAATGCCATCGGTGATCACAATGGCATTATCCACCAACATGCCAAGGGCAATGATCAGCGCGCCAAGAGAAATGCGGTGCAGATCAATGCTGACAATATTCATGATGATGAAGGTGCCAAGAATGGTCAGCAACAAAATGCCGCTCATCAGGATGCCGGATCTTAGTCCCATCGTCAGCAACAGCACCACAATCACAATGGCAATGGCTTGGGCCAGAGACAGCAAAAAGGCATTGACGGATTGATCAACCTGTCCCGGCTGATCATAAATCACGCTCAAATCCACTCCGATGGGGCGGGTATAGTCCAGCTCATCGAGCCGTTGCTTCACGTCATTGCCAACATCGACCACATTGACACCGGAAGAAAAGGAAATACCCAATGTCAGCGCCTGTTGGCCATTGAAGCGATAGACATGGCGCGGTGGGTCGGCATAGGTGATCGAAATATTGGCAACATCTGACAAATAGACAAGCTGACCATTGGCTTGACCCAACATCAAATCGCGCAATTGCTCGGCCTGATTATAATTGCCAGTTGAGGCAATGCGGATATATTCGCTGCCCACTTTCAATTGCCCGGCATTGGAAATCAGATTCTGACTTTGCAGCAATTGCTGCAAGGCCCCAACGGACAGATTTAACGAGGCCAGCTTTGCGCGATTGACTTCCAAAAGGATTTGCTTTTGCAAGGTGCCGCCAACCGAGACCTTGCCAACGCCTTTGACCAGCACCAGCTCGCGGCGCAGCAAATCGGCATAATCTTCCAGCTCTTCCTGATTATAGCCCTTGCCGGTAACGGCAAAGAACATGCCATAGACATCGCTGAAATCATCATTGATGCGCGGGGCGCGGGCGCCGGGGGGCAAATTGGCCTGCATATCGCCAATTTTGCGGCGCATTTCATCCCAGATTTGCGCAAGATCGTCCTTGCGATAGATTGACTTCATCTCGACTGTCACTTGAGACAGTCCACTGGACGAAATTGAGGTGATATTATCCAGATAAGGCAGCTGTTGAAGCGCTGTCTCAATGGGCAGGGTAATCTCTTCTTCCACTTCCAGCGCAGACGCACCGGGATATTGCGTTGCAATCACCGCTTGCTTGATGGTGAATTCCGGGTCTTCCAGACGGCCAAGTCCGCTAAACGCCAAAATGCCGCCAATCAGCAAAAAGGCAGAGACCATCCAGCTAACAGCTTTGTTCTGAATGGCATAATCGGTCAAATTCATCTTTTTAGCCTCGTCCCTTGGCGCTTACAAACCACGTTCTTTTTCAAAGGGGCGGACCTTTTGGCCCTCGGTGATATGAGAGACGCCAACGGCAATCAGCTTGTCTCCTTCGCTAAGGCCTTGCGTGATGCGCAAAAACCCATGCTCAATGCCTTTGACCTGAACCTCGCTTTTATGGGCTACATAGTCGGCATCCAGCTTCCAAACCCATTTTTTGCCAGCCTGATCAAAAACTGATTCCAATGGGACAAGCAGACCCGGATTGGCCTCCTGTTTGATCACTTTGCTCAAATCAAGCGAGACATTGACACTCATGCCCGGCAAGACACTGAGCTGGGTTGGGCGTGGCATACTGACGGTGACTTTAAATGAGCGGGTCGCAACATCGGGCACGCTTTCATGCTTGCGATACCAAGCGGTGAAAGGCTGATCTGGCAAGGCATCAAACGCAACCAAGACCGCATTATTGGCTTGGGCCTTGCTTTTATCGAGCTGCAAAAACAGGCTTTCTGGCAGATTGAAGGTGATATCTATATTTTTGTTGCCGTGAAATTCTGTCACTGGCAGCCCAGCCTGAATATTCTGAAATTTCTCAATATGCGTTTTGGCGATAATGCCGTCAAAGGGAGCCACCAGAGATGTATAGCCAAGATTGTCCTTGGCGCGTTTTAAGGCGACTTTGGCAATATCAAATTGCGATTGCACCCGGTCCAGCCCTGCTTTTGACAAATGCTTTTTCTCAAACAAAGCCTTGCTGCGCTTCAGCTCGGTTTCGGCCAGATCAAAACTGGCTTGGCGTTCCGACAGGGTATTGAGAAAAGGAGTTTCATCCAGCTTGGCAATTAGGGTGCCTTTCTTCAATTCCTGACCGGACAGGGTGGGAAAGTCCATGATTTGGCCAGACACCCGAAAGGCAAGAATGGATTTTCGGCTGGCTTCTGTCACACCGGGAAAGCTCTTTTGCAAGGTGATGAGGGAGGAGCGGGCCGTTGCAATCTTGGCCGGGCGCACCACAGAGACATCAGCCTGATTATCGGTATCTTTGGTGCTTTGTTCATTACAACCTGCCAAGGCAAGTGCGATCCCGAGGAGGGGGAGAAAGGGACTGATCTTTGTCATTTGATATACCACCAAGGCAAAGAGCCGGGCATGTGGGAATCCGGCTATGAAATGAAGTTTCTTTTAAATACATGCAGGAATGTATATTTGTCTACTGGTAATTTCCTTCATACTGGTTTATGCAGAAAAAACGACGAATGAAGAGGACCAAATGGCGCGCAAAACCAAAGAAGAAGCTGAAAAGACCTATCATGCCCTTTTGCAGGCTGCGGCGAATCTGTTCACGCGCTATGGCATTGCCGAAACCACGCTTAATCAGATTGCCAAAGAGGCCGGGGTGACGCGAGGGGCTTTTTATTGGCATTTTGAAGACAAAAATGATGTCGTGCGCGCATTATGGGAAACCCATGCAAAACCACAGTTGGAGCCTTTGCGCGCTGAAATGCTTGGCCCTTGCAAGGGCTGTGCGGTCGAGAGCTTGCGCATGATCACCAAACGGTTGTTAAGCTTGGTCACACAGAATGAGCAAATGGGGCAGGCCATTCGCATTGTCATGCATAATGTGGAATTGAGCGAACAAAATTCCGCCTTGCGTCAATATCTGGTTGCAGAGCATGGACAAATGATTGCCTGTTTTGGCGCGGCCTTTCAAAAGATCAAACAAGCCGGTCTGCTGCGCAGTGATGTGAGCGTTGAGACCATTTCATGGGGCTATATTTGTCTCTTGGCGGGTATGCTTGACAAGCATTTTATTCCCGATACGCCGGATATGATTACGACACAGGGAAGTGTTATTATGGATTTGTATCTTGATGGTGTGATTATGGTGCAGCCGGATTGAAGATTTAAAAAGAATGATAAAATAGAAAACCCCGCCATGATCGTCGCGTCATAGCGGGGGTTGTTTTTGGATTATCGCAAAAGGCTTGGCTTATTTGCGAATGCCTTCAACATGCAAGGACAGATCAACGGTTTGGGAAGACGGGCCGGGGCCTTTCATACCGAAATCTTTTAAAGCAATTTGCGTGGTGGCTTCAAAACCCTGACGGAAACCGCCCCAAGGATCTTTGCCGCCGCCGACATAATGTGCGTCCAATGTCACGGACTTGGTGACGCCATGCAAGGTCAAGTCACCAGTGATTTTTGCGCTTTTCTCGCCGGTGACTTCAATGCCGGTGCTTTGAAAGGTTGCTTTGGGGTGATTGCTGACATCCAGAAAATCACCGCTGCGCAGATGCTTGTCGCGGGCTGCATGATTGGAATTGATGCTCTTGGTATCAATTTCCACCATCACTTTGCTGGCGGCGGGGTTCTTTTCATCAAAGCTGAATGTGCCGGAAAATGTATCAAAACGGCCCGTTAGCCAGCTATAGCCCAAATGCTTGATTTTGAAATTGATGGACGCATGGGCGCCTTCATGGTCGATGATATAATCGGCTGCCAAAGCTGGCAAAGCCATGAGAGAGCTGGCGGCAAGAGCGGCACCTGCAACAAAAGAGCGTTTGAAGCTTGAAAGAGGCATAGATTTCATTCCTGTTCTTTGGATATTGGAAGAGAGGTAAAGTTCGAAAGAGGATTTGTGTCAGTCATGGCCATGGGTCATGCGACGCAAGGTTGGATCTTTGTCGATAAAATGATGTTTGAGAGCGGCCAGTGCATGCAGGCCAACCAATGCCATCGCGCCATAGGCGAGATATTCATGGATGAAACCCGCAATATCTTCCATGCCTTGCACCTGTATGAGCGAAGGAAGTGTGAAAAGCCCAAAAATCTCCAGCGCGCGCCCATCAGCTGTGAAAATCAGATAGCCGGAAATGATCAGCGCCGCCAACAGGCCATATAATGCAAAATGCACCAGATGGGATATCAGCCGTTCATGGGCTGGTAAATAGCTGGAATCAGGCTCAATATTCATCACTTTCCAGCCAAAGCGCAGCAACAGCAATAAGGCAACCACCATGCCGATGCTGATATGCAGATTGGGGGCCGTTTTGTAATAGGGGCTGTAATAGGTGAGATCGACCATCCACCAGCCAAGACCGAACATGCCAAAAAACAGCAAGGCCATACCCCAATGCAAAAAACGGGCAAGAGAGCCATATCCGGTTGTTGTATTTCTCAATGCCATCGGGCACTCCATAAACATGCAAGGGCAGCATTCTGACTCCTGAGAGAGGCAAGGTGCTGCCAAATTCTGTCGCAAATGTGGTATGATGCAGAAAAAAAATAAAGAGCGGAATTGACATTATATTATCAACATGATGTTGATAGTTTTATGGATACAATCACTGGAATGCGCACTTTTTGTGCGGTTGTTGAAGAGCAGAGCTTTGTCAGAGCGGCGCATAGGCTGCAAATATCCGCCGCGCTTGTCAGTAAATATGTTGGCCAATTGGAAGAAAGGCTGGCTGTGCGCTTGCTCAATCGCACAACGCGCAGTCTGGCTTTGACGCAAGAAGGGCAGGCCTATTTTGAGCGTTGTTCGCATATTCTCGATCAATTTGATGAGATGGAAGCGCTCATACGAGAGCAGCGTGATATACCAAGCGGGCATTTGCGGATCTCGGCGGCTCTGACATTGGGTGAGCAGCATTTGGCGCGGGCCACCAGTCTCTTTATGGATCGCTATCAGGATATATCGGTGGAGCTGAATTTAAGCGATCGCTTCGTCAATATTGTTGATGAAGGATATGATCTGGCTGTTCGGATTGGCAAGTTGGAAGATTCCAGTCTTATTGCCCGAAAATTGGCGCCCATACTGCCCTCGCTTGTGGCTTCCCCTGATTATCTACAAAAATACGGCACACCCCAGCATCCAAAAGATTTGGTGGGGCATCAATGCATTTATGATACCAACCATTTGGGCGGAAAGCTCTGGCCTTTTATGGAACATGGCAAAACCTTTACGGTGCCAGTCAAAGCGCGCCTTACCACCAATGGCATTTTGGCGGTGAGAGCGGCAGCGATTGAGAATGGTGGCATTGGTGCTATGCCGCGTTATGTGGTCAAGCGCGATATTGAGCAGGGGCGTCTTCGGGAGATTCTTGTCGATTATGCGCGCGACAGTGGCGCTCTTTATGCGGTCTATCCCCATAGCCGTCATTTGGCTGTGAAGGTCCGCGCCTATGTCGACTTTCTTTCGGACTATTTTGCCAATCAAAAGGATTGGCAATAATTATCGATATTATATTTCAAATGAAATGATTTTTAGGTGTGATTTTATTTTATTTGAAATGAAATTATGTACCACAGAAGGTTGCGTGTACCACTTCATCCTCGTTGGGGGTGCGTTCATAATCCTGTGCGCCATCCTGTTCATCAAATGGCTTTGATAACAGACCGCCCAAGGTGCGAAAGACCTCGAAATTGCCGTGATAGGCCGCTTCAATTGCTGCCTCAACCAGATGGTTGCGCGGGATATAAACCGGGTTTGCCTGACGCATCCTTTCATATCGTTTCAAAGGATCATGATCTTGTTTGTCAGCAATGGCTGACCAGGCATTTTGCCAGTTGGACAAAGCGCGTTTATTGGCAAAAAGAGCGGCCAATCCATCATGGTTTGGATCTTTGACGCTCTCGCTTAAATTTCGGAAAAAGAGCGTAAAATCAATGCGATGTTTGGTGAGTAATTCCAACGTGCTTTCCAGAAAGCTCTCTTCCTCTTCGCTCTTGATGTTCAAGCCCAGCTTTTGCCCGAAATGCTGCAAATAATATCGATTGAAATGATTGGCAAAAGCGGCAATTGCCTCTTCTGCCTGTTCAATGGCTTTGCTTTCGCTCTCGGCAAGGATCGGCACCAGAGCGCTGGCAAATTGCGCCAGATTCCAATGACCCATATGGGGCTGATTGCCCCAGCTATAGCGGCCATGGCGATCGATAGAACTGAAGACTTTGGCCGGATGAAACTGATCCATGAAGGCGCAGGGACCATAATCAATCGTTTCCCCTGAAATGGCCATATTGTCCGTATTCATCACCCCATGAATAAAGCCAAAACTTAGCCATTTTGCAATCAGGGAAGCCTGCTTTTCAACCACCTGATCCAGCAAGGCACGATAAGGATTGTCCGCATTTCGGCATTCAGGATAAAGCCGATCAATGCAATAATCAGCCAGTTGGCGCAAGGCCTCATGGTCCTGATTGGCATAGAAATATTGGAATGTGCCAACCCGTATGTGACTGCGTGCCATGCGGGTTAAAACAGCCCCCTCTAGCGGGGCGTTGCGATAAACCATATCGCCAGTGCTGACAATCGCCAAGCTGCGTGTGGTGGGAATGCCGAGCGCGTGCATGGCTTCTGACATCAGATATTCGCGGATCACAGGACCAAGGGCGGCCCGCCCATCGCCATTGCGTGAATAGGGGGTGGGGCCAGAGCCTTTGAGATGCATATCCCACAAGAGACCGGATGAATCGGCAATCTCGCCCACCAACAAAGCCCGCCCATCGCCAAGGCGTGGCACCCAATTGCCAAATTGATGCCCTGCATAAACCATAGCCAGCGGATCGGCATGTGCGGGAAAGGATGTGCCGGACAAGAAGCGGGCTGTGGCTTGGGGATCATCAAAATGCTTTTCAATGCCTAGATCCGTTGCCAAAGCCTGATTGAATTCAATCAAATAGGGAGTGGAAGCGGCGACGGGCGCAAGGCGGGCATAAAATTTCTCCGGCAAACGACCATAGCTGTTGTCAAAGGGCAGATTGGCAAATGGGTCCGATACGGCGCATCCTTTACGGCGATTCATGGATCTTGAAAGACTAGGCTCAGGACTCATTAATTTAGCCTATTCTGTTTATCTTGAAGTATTCAGATAGAAGAACCAAGAGCAAAATAAGGGTGGTTCCCTTTTGGCTGCTATTGGTTCGATAGATGGGTACTTCAAGATAAACCCGAAGGGCGAGGCAGTTTTGCGCAATGACACGTCGTAAAATCTTTGAAAATGAACCACATTGTC
>JAOXSG010000795.1 GCA_025800105.1 Cohaesibacter sp.
AAGGTTTGAGTCTTTGTTGTCAAAATTGCCCAGTTTTGATTCAGAATGGGCAAAATCCCAGTATATCTGGGGTTTAAATCAAAGAGTGGCTGAGCTGGTAGTTATTGCAGAGCCTGCAGATCTCCATGCTGCGATTTTGAAAGCTGAAAAGATTGAAATGGCGAGAGGATCAGTTTCTGGCAATCAAGGCCAATCCTCTGGAGGATGGATCAGAGGAAGCAGAGGAAGATATTCTCGCGGGCGTGGACGATTTGCAACCATTCAGCAGGCTCCAGGACCGCATCAAAACGCAGGAGTATCAGTACAATCCGGTCAACCAGGGCCGAGACTCAACCTAAACAATGTCCAGTGTTACCGATGCAAGGGCTGGGGACATATGTCCTCGCATTGCCCCTCTGATCGGTCAGTGCAGTATCGTGGTGGACGCAGTGGAGGAAGGGCAAGAGGAAGATCATCCAGAGGCCAAGGAAGAGGTGGACGAGGAAGAGGCCGTCAACAGTCAGCAGTTAACGCCTCCCTGGTCGCGTTCGGACCAGGAGCGCCTGCACCGCCGCCACAGGTGCAGGACGCTGCCCCAGTGCCCGCGCCCCCAGGGCCGGGAAACTAGCTGCGCCCCAACATGGCCAGCTATGTCTGCTGGGGGCGAGGTCGGAACGCCTTG
>JAOXSG010000213.1 GCA_025800105.1 Cohaesibacter sp.
AAATCCAGTGCTGCGAGATAGACAGAGCGTTTGTCAACAAAGGCCTTATAAAAGCTGCCGCGTGTTATCCCCATGGCTTTGAGCAAATCGGGGAGATTGGTCGCTGCATAGCCCTGTACCCAGAAAATGTCCATTGCACCATGCAATGCGTCTTGCATTTTAAACTCTCTTGGGCGGGCCATAGTTGGGCATTTCTCCTTAGTTATTTGGGTGTTCTGAGGGTGATGTCTGATGTGCCACTTTTCAAGATCTAACAGCTTTCACGATTGTTCACAATTATTTGTTTTGTACTAAATGGTTCCTAACTGTATGGTCGCTTTGTTCCAAAGAGGTGAGCACCAAACTGTCAGCCCATAAGACTGACAGCCCTTATCGATCCCGGTCCTGGTGTCTCTTTCATGCCTCTGTCTTTGGGCCGGGTCGAACGAGGAGAGAAGATTATGAAAGCTATTCGTCATTTGGTTGCAGGACTTGCCGTATCCGCCGCTTTGGCCAGCTCTGCTTTGGCAGCGGGTGTTGATGTGAATGCCACAAGCACTGGCCTTGCCTTGCAAGGCTATGATCCGGTTGCGTATTTCACCCAAGGCAAGCCAACAAAGGGCAATTGGAAAATCACCGCATCTTACAATGATGCGACCTATCGCTTTGCTTCTGAAGAGCATAAAGCAAAGTTTGAAGCCAACCCGCAGGCTTATTTGCCACAATATGGCGGATATTGCGCCTTTGGTGCCGCTATGGGCTTCAAATTTGATGGCGATCCAAATCTTTGGAAAATCGTCAAAGACAAGCTGTATCTGAATATCTCTCAGGACATTCAGAAGGAATGGGAAGGCAAGACCGCTCAATTCATTCCACAAGCTGATAAAAACTGGACACAGATTGTTGATGCCGATCCTGCGCAATTGCTGAAACAATAAAAGCGCCCATCGCTGTTCGCTTCTTTCCTCTTGTCGCCCCTGCCTTGTCGCAGGGGCCGGGGAGGGATGGAACAGGATGCCCGCTCACCAGAGCAGGCATCACGCAGTCTGAAACTGAAAAGGGAATGGTCCGCCGGACCATTCCCTTTTTGTTATATATTCAAATCAATAAGGCTTTGATCAGGAATAAGGACATACCTGCATAAGTGGCACCAAATGGTTTATGTGAGTGGGAAGCGGTCATTCGTTGCAGACCAGATCGATGGGGGCAGTGCGGACGAAACGGACCTTTGGCTGTTTGGGATTGAAGACCGCTGACAGCCCGAAGCGGACATGGCCGGCTCGCATTTCAACAAGTTGTCTATCCTGCCGCGCACGTGGCATAGTAGCGATTATTAGTAAGGAAGTATTGCAGATGATCTACAGGTTTTCCAAAATGTGTTTAAGTCACGAGTAAGGATCAATTTGCTTGCGAAGAGGGCGTTCATGACTGCGATGCAACACTCAGAACCGCTTCATGAATGCCATCAAGCAAGCTCAACGTTGGATCAAACCAAGGTGCACAATCATCAACTTCCGAAATTAGCGATCTTTCACCGTGAGCAATCTCATCACGTTTAGTCTTTAGCGTACGACAAAAACCAATGTAAGAGTTGCAGTCAAAGTCGATCTGCATAACGATCAGGGTTAAGAATCTTAAGCGTTTGTAGTTGAAATTCCCACTATCGATGACTTCTCGGTTTGCTATGGCGTTGATCAGCGTTTGTTTTGAAATGCTATCAGGATTGAGAGCTGCGTCAAAATTAGGACCATCAGAGCCCTCAAGCATGGCTTGTTTACCTCGAAAAGCTCGCCAAATACTCCAGTAGTCGTAGCTTTCCCTAGGGTTGTACCTTAGGAACTCAAGATACATCCTAGATGCCTCTTTGATATATTGGTCGCAATGGGCATACATGACCAAGGTCCAAGCTCTGCATAAATATGGTTCTTCAATTGATCGCGCATTTTCCGCCAAATCTCGGGCTTGCTGGATTTCACGTTTACGCCAAGTTAAAGATGCCGTCAGAGCCTGCTGAAGCGCTTCGTAGTTCATTAGCCGTTACCGAAATGCTTTTTACCAAACAAAAGAAGTTCTGGAATTCTACGTTGCGCATTTTTTCCGCTTCCAGATGCTGACTTAAAGGCGGCCTGAGTTCCAGCGGATTCGATCCTTTTTTTCAACTCGTCTTTGCTGGGCAGATCATGAAGATTCTGCGCCACTCCCAAAGCGACCGCTTCAAAAAATGAAATTGAGAATTTACCGGTACCGGGTCGGTTTTTGTACTTCAGTGCATCATCACCCCATGCTGCTTTTATTTTTTTAAAGGTTTTTCGGAATATTTCCTCAAAGCCATCATAGTCGAAATCCTCATCATCAAGAATTTTTCGCAAGGCAGATGTGAGGAAAATATCTACACCTTTGGCCTTGGGAAGATTATCGATTTCAGGAGATAAGAAGGCGACAAAACGTAGGACCAACTCTACGTCAAATCTTGTGACAAGATCTCTATCAGCTAAGCCACAGACAGATTTAAAGTGCGTATCTTCAGCCAATTCCTCAAACCACTTCAGAGTTTTCGGACGACTGCCTGCCATGATTGCGTTTCGTAGCTCTTGACCAGAAATCGCTGTCCCACCAGAATTAAGCCTCTGGAAGAGTTCAAATTTTGCGTCGAGGTCCGTCTCCCTCAGAAGAATTGTAAGCTGAACCTTTGATCTCTTAATATCCAATTGGATCCGGCGCCCAAGATCCTTCCATCCTTTACCTTTAAATTGCCCCAAATAGAATAGTTCGTCAGTAAGTTGGTGGAACGGTTTGTAATATTCGTTCTCTGTCAGTTCAGGCTTTAAGATGCCCATAAAATCGAAAATAGTCGAAAGCCTTTGCATGCCATCAACAACCTCCCAATCGCCATCATTGTCTTGGGAAACAAAAATTGAAGGTAGAGGAAGTCCGATCAATATCGACTCTATTAGCTTGGATTTCTGCTCCGGCGACCAACGAAAATAGCGCTGATACTCAGGTCGAAGAACAATTTCTTCACGCTCGTACATACCCGCGAGTTCGCCAATTGACATCGGGTAGGAGTCGGTTTTAACCGTTTGCCTTGCATCATCTAGTAGCGTTTCCAGCGTTTTTGCTTGGCTCATTTTCGAATCTCCATCGCCTAAAATCATCACTAAACTTTACCAGAATACCTATCGGCCACAAGATCTTGGGGTCTACTAGAGTTATTTTGCAGACTTTTGCAGAAGATTTTCTTTTCGGAACTGACGCACGGAAAGCTCTGCTTGATTGGTCCGTACAATTTGCAAAGCCTGCTTCCTGCGCATCGCTAACATTGGGGCAAATTGCAGCATTCGGCACTAAGGGCTCTGTGGATTAGTTCGCTGCATTGGGGATTAGTGCCCGCAATGGCTCCCTTCCACCAAACTTCCCCTGTCATCGTCCCCCTTCCCATTGCATCTGTGTTCACAGTGCCTAGATTACTTTCAGGATAGTTTGGCTTTGTCGGTTTGGAGTGATTGGGTGTTGGAGCGTGATCTGGGTGGGGGGAGTGCGTTGCCCTTGGTGCTGGCGGGGCCGATTGTTCGGCGGGTGCGGGTGGATCATTTGGCGATTTGGTTGGCGGTGAGAGAGCCTGCCATGGTTCGGTTGGATGTGTTTGTGCCTGCGATGGAGCGTCGCTCTTTTGAGCTGGAGCCGGGGGGCGAGGGCTTGCTTTGGCTGAAAGCGGGCGAGCATCTGCATTATTTGATGATTGATTTGGCGCTGGATGCGCCTTTGCCGCAAGAAGTGATGATCCCCTATCGTTTGAGCTTGCGCCCAATTGCGGCTGCTGGTGATGTGTGGCAAGATCACAGCCATTGGGCGCCTGATCTTTGTTATCCGGGGGCAGAGCTGCCTTTTCTTCGTATTCCGCGCACCATTTCCTCTGTCATGCATGGCTCTTGCCGAAAGCCCCATAGTGCCTGTGGCGATGGGTTGGTGGCTGCGGATCGCCGTATCGCGCAGTCTTTGGCCGAGCAGGACGATGGGGCCACGCTGCCTGAGCTTTTGGTGTTGAGTGGTGATCAGGTTTATGTCGATGATGTGGCTGGACCTATGTTGCAAGCCATTACCGAGCTTGCGCATCTTTTGAAGCTTCCAGATGAAGAATTGCCCGGCGATGAGAGCGGTGTTTCTGTCAGCGGCAAGGATCTGCGCCAAGCAGGTGGAAAGCTCTATAAGCGTGATGAATTGTTGCCTGAAATTGATCAGGATTCGTCGGTTTTTGATGTGCTTTTTGGGGGCACCAGTAAGCCGATTTTTACCTCGCTTCATGCCAAAAATCATTTGCTGACCTTGGCGGAAATGCTGACCATGTATCTGCTGGTTTGGTCGCCCGCCTGTTGGGCTTTGCTGTCAAAGCCAGAAGCCCCCGGTGATATCGCCGACGATATCCGCGCCATGTATGATGCGGAAGTCATGGAGCTTGCTTCTTTTGTTGAGGGCCTTTCCAAAGTGCGCCGTCTTTTGGCGCATTTGCCAACGGCCATGATCTTTGATGACCATGATGTGAGCGATGATTGGAACCTATCTCTGGCTTGGGAAGATGCTGCTTATGGCCATCCCTTATCGCGCCGGGTGATTGGCAATGCGCTTGTTGCTTATGGCATCAATCAGGGCTGGGGCAACAGGCCAGAAGCCATTGGCCGTGATTTGATGCCTGTTTTCAAGGATGCGTTGGAACAAACAGGCGCAGAGGCCCATGACACGGCAATTGATCGCATTTTGAGCTATCAGAAATGGGATTTTGAATGGCCGACCCATCCGCCATTGATTGCCTTGGACACGCGCACCCGTCGATGGCGATCGGAGCGTAACAGTCATTATCCGTCTGGTCTTTTGGATTGGGAAGCGGCAACGGATCTGCAAGCGCGCTTGCGGGATAAAGATGCGGTGTTGCTGGTTTCTGCTGCGCCAATTTTTGGGGTGAAGCTGATTGAAGTGGTGCAGAAATTTTTTACCCTGATCGGCAAGCCCTTGATGGTGGATGCGGAATATTGGATGGCCCATCCGGGCACGGCAAGCGCCATTCTCAGCATCTTTCAGCATCGCAACACGCCCCGCCATTTTGTTATCCTGTCTGGCGATGTGCATTATTCCTTTGTGTATGATGTGCAATTGCGCAATGGCCGACGCTCGCGCAGCGGGGAGAGGGGGCATAATCCTGAAATTTGGCAAATTTGCTCCAGCGGAATCAAAAATAAATGGCCAGACAAGCTTTTGGCTTTTCTTGATCACAGCAACCGGTGGGCTTTTTCGCCCCGCTCGCCCTTGAACTGGCTGACCAGACGCAGAGGTATGCGCATCATCCCGCGAAAGCCGGTTGGCACCCCCCATGGAAGACGCATCCTCAATGCCTCTGGCATTGGTCTGGTGGAGCTTGATGATGACGGAACTCCACTGCGCATCGCCCAGTTGAGCGCAGATGGCAAGATCTACGAATTTGAACGAAGAGAAGGCGAAGCCCGGTTGGATTAGGGCATAGACGCAGTCTCGGCTTTAAAAGCCAGATGATGACGCTGAACTATATGATTTTATTGAAGAAAGGATGGTGGGCGCGGATTTTGAAATCTCGAACCAATTGTTCGATGAATTGGATGATTGGATAAGCATCCTGCAAGACACCTCACTGTCCAAGAAAAAATAATTTTACAGATAAAACAAGGATCACTCTCAGCCTTTTGCTGAGAGTGATCTGATCTGTTTCAACACCTAAAAAATTCATAAAATCATGAAAAATACCACATCCTCACGGAACAAGAGTTCCGTGACCATCTCCTTGCGCCTAACCGCCGAAGAGAAAAGCATCCTTGTGCGTGCATCAAAGGGGCAGTCATTAAGCGCATATATTCGCAAGAAGCTCTTTGCTAGCGACAGCCACACAGACAATCATAAAACAGAAATGCGGCTATGCCCCAAAGAACGCCAGAAGCTCCTTGCCAAAATTCTAAGCGAGCTTGGCAAAGCGCAACTATCACAATCTCTCTGTGAACTGGCAGATGCCGCCAAGCTGGGAACTCTTCCTCTGACACCAGACGTGTGTTCAGACATTCAAAAAGCAATCACGAAAATAAATTCGATACGGAGCGATCTCTTGAAGGCGATGGGGCTACGTAATGGAGGAAGTCCATGATTATTAAGGCAACTGAGAGATCAGGTGCGAAACACCTCGCTGATCATCTCATGAACCAACATGACAATGATCATATTACGGTGCATGCGATCAATGGTTTTATGGCGAACGATGTTCACGGGGCGCTGTCGGAAGCCTATGGCATCAGCAAAGCAACCAAATGCAAGAAGTTCATGTTTTCACTATCCCTGTCACCACCGGAAGATGCGGTGGTTTCTGTTGAGGATTTTGAAAATGCCATAAATGACATTGGCGACAAGCTTGGACTATCCGAACAGCCGCATGTCGTGCTATTTCACGAAAAGAACGCTAGGCGGCACTGTCATGTCGTTTACTCCCGGATTGATCTACAGGAAATGAAGGCAATCAATCTTTCATATTACAAGGAGAAGCTAAACGATATTGCGCGTGAGCAATATCTCATTCATGGCTGGGATTTACCGAAAGGATTTCAAAACCGAGCCTTGTCTGATCCGCAAACTTACACCCTTGAAGAATATCAGGTCGCCAAGCGTGCTAAACGCGACCCACGCGAAATCAAAGCCGTACTGAAAAACTGTTGGCAGCAATCCGATAGCAAGCCAGCATTCGAAGCAGCTTTGCAAGAAAAGGGCTTCTATCTCTGTAAAGGAGATCGGCGCGGTTTTGTTGCACTGGACTGGCAAGGCAATATCTATTCTTTAAGCCGCTGGACAGGAGAAAAACCCAAGGCTCTCAAAGCTAAATTGGGAGAACCTTCACAGCTTCTTTCTGTTGATGATAAGCAGCACGAGATTGACCTAATGATGGATGGCAAGCGCAAAGAGTTTGCCCAAAAACTGGAAGCCGACTTTTCGAATAAATTAGCACCATTGGAAGATCAACGTCTCCGCCTTGTGAAGCGACAGCGCATAGAGCGACGAAAACTATTCGTCCAACAAAAAACTGCACACAAGCGACAGGCAATAGATCAATCTGCGCGTCTTCGCACAGGCTTGCGTGGTCTCTGGGATTGGCTGAACGGCAATCGTAAGAAAATTCTTCACCGAAACAAGCAAGAGTTAGAAGACATAAAGCGCCAATATGAGGCACAGCTTCTGGCTCTGCTTCAACGACATCAAGTCGAACGGCTTGTTTTGAAGGAGAAATTTATGCGGTTGAAAGCGACACAAGAACTCTCGTTTGAAGGTTTAGATACAGAATTTGAAAGATGGCATGCCTTAATCGAAGTGGCAGAAAAGAATCTAGAAAAAGAAGGCAATAGAGATAGAGATTTCGACAACTTTCGCTAATTTACATTAGCTATCCAAATTTAATCCGAGGGCAATTCTTCATTTCTGAGATCTCTGCCGGATTTTGCGCCTGCTGCAATTAGTAATTCACGCATCTCAGTTGCATACAGAGTCTCTCCAATGCAATAATCAAGCGCTGTATCGTCATAAATATCGACAGCATTGATATTCAATCCGGGCGCTTCGAGCAAAGCCGCTAAGTTTTTTGGTCGGTTCGTGATAGCGGCCACTATAAGGGCTGTACGATTGTTGGTAAGATTGCGTTGATTGGGGTCAACGTTGTCATGGGCTAGTAGCTCCTTGACAGTATCGGAATTTCGGCTAGCGCATGCATCCATAAGCGCGGTCCAACCATCTTTTCTCCGACTCTGACTTACATCGATTTCCTTTCGAGCCAACAATAATTTTACGACTTCAGCTTGCCCATTTTTACACGCGCCCATAAGCGCAGTCCCACCATCGTTTATCAAACTCTGATTTACATCGATTTCCTTTCGGGCCAACAACAATTTTACAATTTCAGTATGTCCCTTTTCACTTGCAGCCGTAAGCGCTGTCCACCCCTTATCGTTTGTTGACTGGTTTACATTGATATCCTTGTGTTTCAACAATAGCTTAACAACTTCCGTAAACCCTTTAAAGCTCGCTATCATCAGCGAGGTGGTATAGTTATTGGTTGTTCCTTGATTGACATTAATGTTTTCATGCTGCAATAAAATCTCGACAACTTGGCTATCCCCTTCAGAGACGGCCCAGTGCAGAGGTGCCCAACCATTATCTGTCGAAGGCTGATTGATGTTGATACTCTTGTGAGCCAACAATAGCTTGACTGCCTGAAGATCGGAAATACGAATTGCATTCATCAAGGCCGTCGTACTTGCATAGTCTGTACTAGCTTGATTAACGTCTATATCATCGTGCTCTAACAACGCGCGGATAATATCGGGATTGCTTTTGAAAACAGCTTGCATGAGTATTGTTCCTGCAAAAGGAGTAATACCTCGGTTAACATCAAAATTCTGAGTTTCAAGAAGTTTTCGCAATACCATTGGGCGATTTAAATAAATACATAATAGAAGAGTGGAGCGACTATTGTTCTGCTCAAGTTTTTTATCCCTCTCGACCAATGCATCAATGATTTTGTGTATATCGTACTCTGCAAATTTATCGTTAGTCAGTTGAAAATTAATGCAGTGTATCAAAGCGATAGCTCGGCGCTCACCGTTCTGCCCACTTGTTCCATTCAGAACATCATCCAGATCAGCGTAAGCAATCAGATCTGCAGGTTGGATTTCTGAATTAATATCATACCATGTTGCTACAAAGTGGATTCGAGCGATGGCAATCTCGTACCTCAAAGAAGATTTATCCGGAAAAACGCTAGGATTTAAAAAAAGATTAAGTGCTTTCCATGCTCGTTGCACATCCTGTATTTCTTGCATGTCATTACTTAGATTATCAATCAGCCGCCATAACACACCACCACATGTATAAGCCTGTTGCCGAGATTCTGCCTGTTTTAACAACGTGCTGCGCAACATACGTAACGCGTCTGACGACTGGCGTCGATATTGATGTAAAAATTCGAGCAAAAAGCTCTCACCCAGAATATCAGGTTCGTAGGGCTTAAGGTAATCTGCTGTACGGGAAGATATAATTTTTGCAGCATGTTGTGCAATTTGGTCAAGTTGGTTCTGGCTTAATCGTGGTACATCTTTGGGCCATTGCTGATCCATTACGTCGTGCAGAATTTCGCTATCCACCCCACGCAACAATGTAGCCGCACTAACATAACAGCCAATCCATTCCCTTAATTTTTCAGGAAAAGGGTTTTTGTCCTCGTTGTCGTGCCACGGTAGACGATTAGGCGTTTTAATGTAGAAATCGATCAGATCTCGCCGCGACCATTTGGTATAATCGCGCCCATCGCGAATAGCTTGTCCCATAAGCGCAGCAAACAAAGGATGGCGAATAGCTTTCGGACTTGCCATATTTTCACCCATCCAAAACAGCGCATGAACTGCATCGCGGATTCTGGGATGATCTTTATCTAATATATTCTCATCTTCTTCATAGTTTTGCTTACCCAATTTTGTTGCTTCAGACATCACGTGAGCCAACAAATCAGAATCCTCTTCCTCGGCGTCCAATACCATTGGCTTGCCTTTTTGGAAGAATATTTTTTGCCCTTCAGCCAAAGCAGCGACTTTATCAGGAAAGCGACCTTTGAACGCCATCGATTGATGAAGATCGAGCTTTTCAGGATGATCGAGTAAAAGCAGCCGGACTTTAAAGTTCAACTGCTTATTGCATTGTCGTTCAATCAGAGACGTAATCTTGCCATAATGTTGGCTGTAATCAATGATTATGAGGGTATTTTTTCGCGGAAGCCAATCTTCCCAAGCATCTTCACTATAAGATTTAATCAATCCCACGTCCCAACTGCTATCGCCGATTTCCGAGTAATATTGATATGACCACTCGGAAACTAATCGTGTTTTTCCTGCGCCAGATGGCGCAATGATCGAAAACATCAAAAAGCGGGCGCTTTCATCTGCAAGAAATTCGTCAAGTGTTTCCTTCTCTTTTTTTCTTCCAGAAAAAGAGAGAGAAAAATGATTATATGGGTTCAGCCAAACACCAGGGTCCGTGGATGCCAATGCAACTTCTTTTGACAAATATGGCGGTGGAGAAAAGGGATTAGAAAGAGAAGGAGGTGAAGGCGTTTTTTTAAACGAGCTATTTTTCGATGGGCCTTCTATACTTCTCTTAGTTCTTTTTTTGGAAAACCTGCTTTTGGAAGCCAAATTCTCGATAGTGTCACCATGTAGTGCCACTTCTAAATTACGTGAGCAATCTGAAAATTCACAATGAAACCAATAATATATTGCAATTACATCGTGTTTACCTAAGTCATTAGTTCCCAAACGAACAAAGCGTTCATATTGATCACTGCCATCTTTGAGACCTAACGGAGCCCGCTTATAAAGTACCCTAGATACCGAATAAAACTTGTTAATATCATCGGTGATAATCTCATAATCTCGCGGAAGCGAGTACAGACCGGTACTCTCTATAGCATCTTTGATTTTCCGGCCTACGGCTGTATGTTCAATATCTTTGGCGACACGTAAAAAATCGATAAAGGAAACCATTCAACACCTCTCGCTGAATGATTTTACAGTATCAACTTATTCTGGAAATGGAACCATACCATCCGGCGTAATTTCATATTCTTGATCATTAAGCCAGCGTCCCCGATATTCATCAGCACCCGTGTGACGGTTTCGGCATATCCACGCGTCACCGTCTTCTCGGTGGTACTCACCTTGATCAAAATATTCTTCCTCAAACACAATGCCCGAAACTAGACACGTCTCCGTTCTAGCAGGCTCACCCTGTGCATGAATGTTCTGCGTCTCAGGATCATATTTTATACGCGTAAGTGTCATCTCTTCGGGATGATAATTCCAATGTGCACTCTCGCATAAGCGGCCTTGAGTATCCACCCAACGCTCTTCAAGTCGTCTGCTTGTTTTAGGGCACTCATCAATCTCAACAAAAAAACCTTTTCGAACAACTTCCATGGAGAAATTCTATCAAGTATTTGAAAGATATGCAATTTTAGAAAATTCCTTCGGCAAAATTTGGGAGAAACAAAAGGGTTTTGACCGTTATCGAAGTACCGAGTGATAGCTAGAATTAACTCCATCACCAACCGCTTCAAAGATGGAGATCAATATGAAGCCAATCGAAATCGACACACAGATGCTTTGCGCATCTGAAAAGCTGTCAGATAAACATAATCGTAGTGGCAGTGATGTCACAGTCATGATTGATGTAATTAGCATTGCAAAACACATTGCCAAATTGGAGCTACAAGTTCTCGAACTGCGCAAACAATTGGCAGCAATGCATTTCCGCATGCCTGACGAAAGCGCATCTGATCTGCACACCAAGGAAGGGGAGGAAAATAATGTCCTTCACAAATAACTTTGGTCGTGTCCAGATGCAGACGCAATGCGGTTCCTTGATTGTTTCCAGCCAGAGCTGGAAGCAGGATCATAAGGACACCGAAGATTACCTTCTCACTTTTAATGAAGGACTTCATAGTTTTGAGACCGGACAATTTTTGTTCGGTTTCAACAAAGACGATCTGGAAGCTCGCAACGCTCTGGTAACAACAATCCAGACCAGCAATGGTGAGCCTCTTGGTGGCGTGCATTGGCATCTGAATGATGCAGGGGAAATGTGGTTGCGTGGGGCGATTGTCCGTCCGAAGCATCGGGGCAATCAATTGGGTGCGGCAATGGTTGCAACGTCACTGATCCATGCCCATATGATTGGTACCCCCCTTCCTACACCTGTCTGTGTCATTCGCATCTTTGGCGATAACACCGAAAATGTTGCCTCGCGCAAAACATTTGAACGGGTCGGTTTTCTTTGTGATGCCGATGTAATGAGCACCTATATCAATTTCGATTGGAAAGACCAGCATCTCGGTTACAGCGCCGAGGTTGATCAGAATGGGCGGCATTACTTCCGTTCCCGCAAGATGTTCGGAACGGCAAGTGTCTTCGACACAGCTCGTACATTTCTGGGTAACTGGTCACAAAGAGCAGCGGCATGAGCCGCTCATAGGGTGCGGGTGAACATATCCGCATCCTGATTTTCCGGCAGCGAGCGCGCCACTGTTGGTTCTGTCCTAGTTCAGTTTTGCTTTGAAATCCTCGTCGAGAATAGCACAGATATCTTTTGCATCATTTGTGAGCATTTCTCCGGTTTTATCCGAAAACTCGACCAAAGCTGCAAGGCCTTCATACCTTTCTACATGTTGCAACAAAGACTGCATCACGGTGTAGGCCAGTTCCAAATGACTGGTCTGATAGCGATCCTTTAGCTCGCTAAGCGTCGCCAGCAATTCCCCCTTTAATCGATCATCGCGGTTGTCAGGTGCACCTCGTTGTCCTTCATATCCATCAAGCATCTGTAATTCCTTTCTACAGCTTGGAGTTAATCATGTCCTCTTATCAGGATACCAAATCCGGTGAACCGAATACAAATTCCGGACGGATTTCCGACGCCCAGATTTCGGATAATTTCAATAACAAGAATGCGTTAGAAGATAAAATCAAAACCGCCTCGCCGGAAACGCAGCGCAAAGTCCGTGACCGGATACAATTGCGCGACGAGCGGTTGGAAAAGGAAAAACGCGATCAAAAGCGGTTCCGCAACATGCGCATTCAAAAAGAAACCAACCGCATGCTGAAAGACTACATCTTGGACGATGTGCCTCGCCCCGATACTGCGAGCTCAAAGGCGCAAGATGTTGCAATCATCGAGCAAAAAGCCGAAGAGCTTGTAACCGCCAAAGAAGCCTACTTCCTCAAGCAGATTGAACAGCAGGCAGAAAAGGATGTTCATCACATCTTGAATCGTGATCGCCAGCAAAACCAGCAGCATACTCACAACCACAGTGATCACGAGCAAGGACGCTGATAATGAACAGCGCTCGTGAAAAAAATTCAAGCACTATAGAAAAGGCCGTCGCTACGGCGGCCTTATTTGTTCTGTATCAGTTCGTGTCTTCGGCAGAAATAAATTACTATCTAACACTGCTATTCAAATATCTGTTCTATTTCGGTGCCCTGAGCACGCTTTGGTCGCTATATGGTGATTTCCGCTGGTGGCGATTTACCAAAAGCCTTGAAAAACCGCTGGGACTTGAGGGCACGACACGAACACCGCATGTCCGGGATCTGATCGAAGCGGGCTTGAAAACACAAAATCTCGACGGTCAGGGTTTTCCGCTTGGTGAAGTCGATCGCACATATCTTTTCTTTGATGGCCCCGGGCATATATATGTTACGGCTGCTACGAATGGCGGCAAAACGGAAAGCTCTGCTGCTCCCGCTCTATTTGCACTGGGGGTAGACAGAAATATTGTGGTGACAGCCAAGGGTGCTGATCTGGTGCATCTTTGTGCGCATCATCGCAAGGCCATTGGTCAGGATGTCATTATTATTGATCCTTTTGGGATGTGTAAGGATATTGATCTTCCAACCCACGACTTCAATGAAATCGGACATTTGCCGGATCCAGCGGCGAAAGACAGCCCCGAGCTTTTTGAAAAATCGCTGGTAGCGGCCAAAAGACGAATTCCCGACAAGCCAAAATCAAATGCATCTTCCGACGATATATTCGGGAAAGTCGCTCAAACATTATTGAATGGATCAATCGCCTATTTCGCACATGTTGAAGCTGAAACAGGAGAGTTAGCGTGCAACCTGCCTTACATTCAGCGGGTATTTTCCAGCTCTGATGCTGAGTTTCAGGAATTTTTGCGTGATATGGCATTGTGCGAAAAATCCGGTGGTGCCATATCCGCAGTGGCAAAGAATTTTCAGGCAAAACTGGAACGCACACCAAAATTTGCAGAGTCAGTCTTAACCGAAGTCCAAAGCGCCCTTGCATTATACACCAAAGGCACCATCTTAGGATCAAGGACTGAATATTCCGACTTTGATCCATCAGTGATCAAAACAGGAAAAGTCACGATCTTTATCGTGATACCGCCAGAGAAAAGCGAAACGCACGGCTCCTATGCAGGAGCTATTGTAGATGTGCTCGTTGATGCTGCCATTGAAGCCAACATGTTTGAGCCTCGCGTCACGTTTTTGCTTGATGAGTTTGCAAAACTCTCCAAAAGTGGCCCACTCCCATCCATCCTAACCTGTCTGTTCATTGGACGTAGTCGGGGTGCGCAAATCGCGGCTTACCTGCAAACAGGAGCAAGTTTGAAGGCGCTTTATGGCGAAGAAGCTTCCGCCTTTACCTCCCAAGCCGAGATCACCATAGCATTTTCGATCCGCGACTTTAATGACGCTGAGCTTTACAGCAAACGATCCGGCAAGCGGGCAGTTATGGCACAGAACTATAATCTGCCGGAAAAGGCCACAATGCAGGGTGAGCATCAATATTCAGTCGGCATCAATGAACGCGCTGTGCCAATCATGCGGCCTGAAGAATTTATGCAGCTCCCGGATTTCACTGCGGCTCTGTTTTACAAGCAAAATCCCGTGCATGTCGCAAAGTTGATTTCCTATCGTCAGGTCGATCCGTGGGTTCATCAGGCAGGCATTGATCCGGGAGCGCCAAAGCTAAAACCTCTCCCAATCAAATTTCGCTTCTAAGGGACTTCACCAGCCCTTTCGCTCAAGATTGAGCCATCCTTCCCCCATTTTCAAAACAAAAGCAAAGGAGCCGTTATGGTCTTCTTCAAGCACTGGCGTGGCAAACCAAACGGGTTTCGGCAGGCCGAGCACCCAAGCTATCGTTCTCCCATCCGGCCCGATTTTTTCAGAAACATAGTTCTGCTTTCTGTACTCATAGCCGGGGCACTGTACGCGCTGATGACGCATGGTTCACCCGCCATGCTGATCAACACGCAATATAACAAGGCGGGACGTCTTCAATATTGCTTCTACGCGTCTCTCGCAACGGGCATTCATCGCTTCACACCGGGAACACCTGCTTTTCCAAAACGCTATTGCCCCCACTTCATCACACTTGATTTCAGCTTACGCAACCTCTCGATCTGAAAGGATCTTTTATGAGCATGAACCAATTCAACATCTCGCTTCTTATCCTCTCTGCGATCAGCGGCACCCTCAACTTTGCGGGTTTTGCTGTTATTGTAGAGAAGACTTGGTGGTCTTTGTCCTTGGCGGCATTGACCTCCCTCGGCGTGTTTATCGCCCTATATGCTTTCTGGAATATAGCCTTTAACGTTCTGCCCAACCTTGCCAAGCCAGCACACCGTGCCGGAGGATGGGTGGTTGTCATCTTGTCTTGCGGCTTGATTTTGGCGCTGTCTACCTACTGGAACCTTGTTGCTCTGGCTGGAAACGAATTGCAAAAACTGGCGGGCAGTAACTTGGCTATCCGTGCAGAACAGCAGCTTGTGAAAGCCGGGGAAGCGGCGAATAGCTATCAGAGCTTGCCGCCTCTAATCAGTGGCCTGAATTCCCAGATCGTCTCGCTTAGCCAAAGTGAGCAACGCGAGGGGGCTATAAGCGGAACACCAGGGCGCGGTTCCTTTACCAAACTGCTCGATCAAATCAGCAATAAAGTTCGGGCAACAAGCAATGCCCTTGCCAGTGCCGATGCTGCTGTCCAAAAACAGATTTCGAACGGTCAGAAATGTTTGGCACGAGATAAGCTCGACAGCATTGTTTCTTGTGTTAACCGCATCATTGCAGCCCTTAATCAGCAAAAAGTCGCCAATCAGGTACGCCAATCCATGAGCGGCCTTACGGCAGGCGTCATCTTGCCTGCAACATTGAAGGGCAATCGGCAAAAACAGATTGCCAGAACCATCATCGCGGATATTCAACGCCAAGCCGATGAGGTTGCCCGGGTTGCTGGCGAAATCAAGTCTGTTCCTGTGACTTTCGCATCCGGCGATCAGCCGAACGTATTGCAATCTGTGTTGCTGCACTGGCGCAGCATCATTCCAGCCATAGCAACAGCCTTGGCACTCGACTTATTACCCGTCGTGCTTTTGCTTCTGGCAATTATGCGCCGCCGGGATATGGAAGCGCAGAACCAAAATACAGATCCAACAACAATTGAAGAGCTTACCCGCATGACAAAAGGACTTGATCATCTGCGCAGGCTCATGGAACCCGGAACAAAATCATGAAGAACAATCTTCGCCGTCTGCCACATTGGGCAGGCACATATATGGTGCTTGCTGCCTGTATCTTTCTTATTCTGATCTCCATACTCAATGCAGCAAAAATCGACCCTGTAGAAATTGCTGCAAAGATGGTGAAGCAGTTCCGGCCAATTGAGCCAGTCACCCAAAAAGCAGATGAAGTGCGCAATTATGTGCTTTTTACAACGGTGTCCTACAAGCAATTCAGCATTGATACAGGCACACGTTTCACATCGTCTGCATCACCTGAAATCGAGAGTGAATGGTGCCATCTCAAGGCGGTACAGAGCACTAGCCAGTCGCATCGCACCCTGACTTTGGCGCTCATCGATGGCAATGGAAAGCGCACAATCTCCAATTTCAGTAACGCAATCTTGTCTGAATTTGGCCTCAACAAAACCGAGGTTCGCCAGATCATCAAAACCCATTGCCGATTTCAAACCCAATAGGAGGAGGTAAAGATGGGATCTCTCAGAGACATTCCGTTTATTGATACAATCATGCCACAAATACTCGCCCTTTGCGCATGGTTCGGGCTTAACCTTGTAGCCATAGGGCCACATATCATTATTCCGCGCATGAGCTACAACATATGGCATGCATCCTGCAAAATCGGAGTGAGTAACACCAAGGCAGAGTTCGCTCAAAAACGTCAATCCGAAATCTCGAAATTCATCGCTGCTGAACGAGCCAGACAAAAGCAGGCAATGAATATGATCAACCCGTTCATGCAGATGCTCGGGCAAGATTTTGCCCGAACGATTGGCAAGGGCGTGAATGACACCGTAAACGCTGTATCGGAACTCGAATTGCAACGTGCATTGAAGGATCGCTTTGGCGGTCAAGCCAATAGCTTACCGATTAGGAATGACTATTGCGGATGCATCATTCAGGAAGCCGTTTCCAACAAGATCGAAACAGCCCTCTATTCCGCAAGCCTTCGCCTTTGGAAGCCAGATTCTATCCAGCGGCTCGATCAGTTGGACAAGCGCCTGATCGCCTCGCCACAATGCGGAAACCCTTCGAATATGGAGTAGGATATGAACTCAGCCCATGATAACATACTCATGAAATCAGGCCAGATTTTTGTAACACAGACTGTGTTTGGTTTTCGTGGACACCGTTACAAAATCAATCACATTGAAAACCTGATCCTCAAGCGGCCTTTGCTACATATTGGCCTGACCTTACAAGCACTGGTGATTGCTTTTGGGATCATCAATTCTGACCTGCTCTATACATATGAGCAAATCACAATATTCAGCCTTGCAGCCATCACAGGCTTGGTCACTTGGCCATTTGCAACACTGGAAATCCATTCGAGAACCCTGAGCACAAGTCATGGCTCGGTCACTTGGTTTTACAAGGATCTTGCAAAGGCTCAGGATATGATAATAACGCTGATCTCCGAGCGGGATCGGGCAACCCCTCCTCAAACTCATGACCCTGCGTAGCGCCCAATGCTACCCACTATTGATCACATTCCACCGAGTGTGATTTGAGGGTCAGTCTTTACTTCCCTATCAGGCGCAGCCTCTGATTTTTGTTCAGGGGCTGCGTTTTCTGTTTTCAGGATATCCGGCATGATATCTTCAAATTCTTGCTCTAATTCTTGCAGACGATCCTTACTGATTTTGCCTTGATCCACTTCATCCTGCATCTCGTTGACACGATCACGGAATTTTATGGTTTTCTCGAGCGCTTCATGGGTTTTAGACAGTGAGTTAAGAGTGCCAATAAAAAGCTTCCCATCAGGATGATGATTTGGAACTTCATCTGGCACGATTATATCAGGCGAGACATCCTGCCCAAATTCATCAATAACGCGTTGTTCGTCATGAATTTTAAAGACGCGACGCCCATCATCAAGAATATAGGCTTGATCAAGCATCGCATTTTTCTCTACCATTTCCTGATCAAGTTTCCGTTGCAAAGCCAGAATGTGCTTGGTCGCCCGTTCTTCATAATCATCAAGTCGTGCACGGAACACAGCAACTTCCTGCTCCGTGGCCATCGCTACCGTCAGCAAAATGTCCAGATTATCATCCTGATCATGACGTTCTTGGCGATCTTTTGTCTGCTGTCGCTCTCGCTGCAAATGAAACTCCTGATCACGCTTCAAACGAGCACGTCTTAGAAAATTCTCTGAGAGCTGAATAGGATCATCAGGTTTCATTTATTGGCCGCACTCCTTTTTGATTAGAGCACCCACAACCGCATTGGCGGTCAAGCCTTTGAAGTGCACAAATGCACGCAGAACTTTGGGAGCCGCTTCTTCAGTTTTGTAGTACCAATCCAAGATGCACTTCATTCCTTTGTCAGCATCCTTTCCATCCTGCACATACCGCGCATATGCAAGCCCTTCTACAAGGCCGGAGATGTAAGCATGCAGCTCCTTCTTCTCCATCACCTTTAGGGCGATATCAGTGGTTAAACCGCCACGATAAGCCTGTGCTGGTGTAACTGCGATCCATGCAGAGAAGAACAACGCACTTGCGTAAGAAAATATTCCACTAGAGCGCTTTTGAATATGTTCAAAATGGAAGGTTTTTGCTCAAATTTCCATTTATTGCCTAATTTATGCTAAAATATAGGCGTAATCATTTGGATTAGTTGAGAATAATAGTTGCCGGAACTGGCAACAAAACTAAGGGAATAGATAGGTGGCAAAAACCTTCGATAATGCACAGAAGAAGGAATTATCCATCACTGTGTAAGATATTGATATATGAAGAAAATCGGCTATATGAGAATTTCCACATCATCACAAAAACCGGACAGGCAGATTAATGGGCTGGAAGAAATTTGTGATGAATTGCATTTGGAGACCGTCTCTGCCCGCTCCTCCAAGCGTCCGGTTTTCGAAAAGCTTTTAAAAACACTTGAACCTGATCAGACATTGGTTGTCTGGGATCTGGATCGGGCTTTTCGCAGTGTCATCGATGCCATTACAACAGCCGAAAAACTCAGAAAACGGGGGGTGCATTTTCAGATTGTCTCGCTCAATGTCGATACCACCACACCCGCAGGTGAGCTGCTTTTTACCATTATGTCTGCCGCTGCCCAATTTGAACAACGGCTTATATCAGAGAGAACAAAAGAAGGATTGGCGGCGGCACGTAAGCGTGGTGTTCGTCTTGGTAGACCACGAAAATTGAAGCCGGAACAGTTAGCAAAAATCAAGGAACTGGCATCAATGAGAGGGCACAGCCGCAAGCAGCTTGCAAAGCGCTATGGTGTTTCCATATGGACGATCCGGCGAATTCTGAAAGATAGCAGCGGGGATAGTGCGAAGTCCTAATTTTGCATATCTTCGGGGAAGCTTTCATCAAGACCTTGGCGACCAAGAATCCGTATAATCAAAACCCCGTAAGGCTGGATTGTGTAGTAGATAGCATGCTTTTTTACGACAGTACGCCGATAGCCGGGGCGAATATCATCTACAGCCTGATATAGCTTTGGAGAGTGTGCGATTTCTTCCATACGTGCGACAAGCGCATCATAATGTTTGACGGCTTGGTCTAGCCCGAATTTACTTATGCCTTCTTCAAGGATCATCGAAAGATCGAGATCGGCATCATCAGTTAGTTGATATTTGCCCATTCTCAGTCATTTTCTTGATTACAGCTTGTTTGATCTCTTCCGGTGTACGGCTGCTAAGACCGCTATTTTCGCCCGCAATTAAAGCGGCACGAATTGTTTCCAGCTCATTCGCGCGTGATTGTTCCTTGCGGATCAGATCACGAAACAATTCGCTATCATTACCGTAATTTCCGCTTTCAATCTGCGCTTTGATCCAAGCTTCTTGCTGGTCGGTTACATTGATGGTTTTTTTCACTAAAGCCATGACAAAACTCCTTTAATAAGAGTATATCGTATATTGTCGTATATTTCAAGAATTGCAGATTGATTTCAAAGAAATACAACCTATGCTCACTTTTCATGGAATAACAATCAAACTGTAACCATCAAAATTTTCATATATTATAAAAGGCAGAAAAATGGACGTCATAAACTCTGATGTAATTGTAGCGCTTATCGGTGCAGTTTCATCCATTCTTATCGCCCGACTTTCCTCAAACACAAAAGATGGAGGCAGGGTTCAAAATCCAAAATTCTGGATTATCACTTCGATTGGTTTGGCTCTAACCGCACTCTTAGTAAGCTTGGTTTCATTTAATGAAACCAATAAACCTCAATTTGAAATCATTAAAACCACAATCACAGCACATACAAAGGGCACTAGAGGTGATGAAAAAGTACCTCATTTTATAGCTCCCCCTGTACCAGAGCCTGCACAAGAACATCCACTAAGTATCCAGTGTAACAGTGGTTATGACGCAATTGCAGCCTGGCATGAGATAATAGGAAGCCATCCAAGTTCTGATGCAATGTATACGGTAAATCCAAATGTAAAAAACGGTAAAGCAAGCATACATTTACGTGCAAGAACAGGGGTAGCAGGATATGCATATGTCGAAATTTTAGTTCTTTGCAGTAGACTCACTCAATAAGCCCACTGTTTGAAAGGTGGACACAAACCATTCGTTGTCTGCCTTTCTATCTTGAAAAATTACGGCTACGGAATTTCTCTGAATCACAGTTAGTTTAATAATCCTGCAAATATCAGAACAGCGAAAGCTGAGCGGCTTGTTGCTGGCGTTCATACCAATCAGATTGAGCGGCTTCACGATCCAGCCAAACCATAACATAAACAACCGGATCACCAATTTCCTTGAGCTCTTCATTTGAGAGAAAGAGCGATCTATAGCCTGTTTCAGTGATAGGTAGCGGCTGCATATTCCAGCTTCTAATCTCAATATGATCCATGCCCTGACACCACGAATGCATGTGACCAATTTCCAGACTGATACCTTGCCATATGACCCTATGAATACAGTAGGCTTTGAATCTGGTTGGGATTGCCTGTGCCATGATCAATCCCTCCCTACATGCATTGATACAGGAGGAACTCACCTGCAATGGTGGTGGAGGAATATTCCATTTCAAGATCACGGGCGATCCGCTCATAATCAATGTAATTTTCCAAATGGGCCGGAATCTCGCCAAAAATACCTTCCTCAACCATCTCTTCAGCCAGCTCCCTCATGGAACGCAGACGATAGATAATGATATCTATGTCTTCTGGATCATCAGCCACTTCCTCATGATTGTAGCCACATTCCCCCACAGCAATAATGTAATGAATTTTCTGGCGTTCATTCCAATTGTCTGCGGCTTCAAGGAATGCTTCTGCGTTAGCCTGACTAAGCCCCCATGCTTTGGCCAGATCGCAATCAATATCCTCACCATCGATAAACTGGATTTCAAATTCTTCGACTGGATCACCATAGTCATTTACCGCTTTGGCGGCTTTGGCCTGATACTCTTCGTAATCCTCGAAATAGAAACCAGTGGCCGAAATATCATAAGGTTGTGCAAATAGTTGGGTCATTTCATCCTCGCTTACTTTGGGTTTTCAAATTGCAAGGACATTTCAAAAAACACCCCCGCGCATGAACCCTTGCCCAGCGGCGAGCGTCCGAAACCAGACAATGAAAAAGCCGCCACGCGACAGCGCGGCGACCACAAGAGGACGGGAGATCAAAATCCGGGGATTGGTCAATGGTCTTCTCGGGAGACCGCGCCAAAGTGCGGCGGCAAGATCATTGACCCACAGCGCCAGCGTCCCCGGTTTTGATATAAGCTGGACTTACGGGTTCCATGCCGGGTTCTCCGGCATCACAAACAAAGCGGCGGCACTCAAACATGAGAGCCACCTCAAAATATTCTGCATCAGGGATCGCCGCCGAACGGCCAAGACCAAAAGGCTTGGTTCACAAGAGCCCGCCCGGATGCCCCAAACCAGTATGCCGCCTGTTTCGAAGCACTCCAGCTAGATCCATTGCTAACGGTAAATTTATATGTAAAATTGCCTAACTGAAAATTACAATTTTTATTAGAGAGGTTTAAGATGCGTATAGTTTTTTCAATGCTGTTTTTTCTTCTAACTTCAGTCCAGTCTTTCGCAGGATGTTGTGCATACGGCTGTTGCGGTTGTGGGTGTGTGGCTGCACACATACAAATGGCAGATATCGCTGAAAGATTATTCGAGATAAAAAAGGGCTATGGTTACGACAAAGAACCACTGATAATTTCGTTTCCAATTACTGGTGACAAATCAAAAGATGCTTTAACTAGCCTAAATACTCAAATACTAAATGAAAAAATTAAATGTAGCTTGCGAGAAAACAAAACAGAAAAGCTCATTGATTGCCAAATTAAATAGAATTCGAATATTCTAAATTTATACAAGAGGCATTCATGTCATTTGAGAAAATTGCTCCCTATCTTCAAGACCCTTTAGTTCTGATAGGTTTCATACTTTTGCTTTTTTTCTCGCTCTGCAGAGCGATCTTAAAATCTGGCTTGCTCTCAGTTATTGACAGCGCTGCAAGCTATCAAGTCATCAAACGCCTACTAGGCTACGGCTTCATGCTCGCAGCGTTGTTAGTATTGCTTGGATTCGGCCTTAAGTACCGAGAGTTATCAAAGGCTGAACAAGCAAGGGCAATAAACCTATTAAAGCAAGAATTGACAGGAAATCTGGCAACGATTGTCGAGCTCGAAAAAAATATAGATACAATCGCAAACAATACAAAAATAACCTCGGAAGTCTTAAGACATAAGGGGATTAAAATTATGTCGTATATGTTCTCAGCGTCAAATATTGATCCCCACCAGAATGTTCCTGCATCACTGGATCTAGCTCGCTCGAGCCTTAATAAGCTTATTGATGAAAATCTGTTATCAAACACGCTTGAGAGACAAAAATTCGATGCAGCGGCAAAGGTGGTCAAAAAGACAATTGAGAAAACCAACCTAGCATTCACCTCGCTATCTGATAGTGAGAATGTACGCTACAAAATCAAACATGAGATATGGAAAGCAAATTTACCAGTTTTGCGAAAGATTGAACTTTTCCCAGTTACAGAGTTCCAAAAAATTTACCGAGAAATGGACCTAATGCGAAATAACTATAATGTAGTAGTGAATTATGCCAAGGATTATCGAGACGTTCTAAAGGCGTTTTTTGATCCAAAATCGTCAACCATAAATGAGCATAATCTTGCGATAGTTCTAGCATCGGAACGCATATATATTACAACTTCTTATGAATTCCTCACGAAGACAAAGTTAAATAAAGAGAAAATTGATAAAATAATGGCAGAATTGCCTTAAATTTAAACTTTAATATATTACATCCTCATAATTTTTATTCAATTTTTATCATCGCATTATCAGCTAGATCAAATTTTATGAGCTGTATCTAATCGACGATGTATCATTGAAACAATTGTCAAAATATCTTCCGCGTCTTTTTTATCCATTGGCCAATGAATACGCGCTTCGTGAGCGGTTGTATTCCTGAACATACCAAACGTTCCCCGAATTAAGTTGGCAAAGCCGGATTGCTCGCTTTTTTCACTAACGGTATTCAATGAATTGATAGCCAAGAGTGGTGATTTTCCGTTTAGAGCCTTGTCAATTAAGCTGGCTCCATCATCAACCAATCCAGTTTTATCCCTTATTTTTGATGCGATGCTTTTTACAGATTCATGTACAGCATGGAAATAATCGTTGGCCAAAAGCTCTGCCTTACAAAACTTCAAAACATCGGGGTGGACGCTACGCAGCTCTAGATCATGGCGCAAATCTTTCGCCCGCAGCTCTGCCTCTGACAATGTTTTTGCGCGTGATGTTGCAGACAGCTCACCTTGCTCATTGACAACGAGACCTGCAAAAACCAATGCTTTATTTAGATTGGCTCTCATTAGTTCGTATCGTTCGGGATTTTTAATATATTTGGCAGGTTTCATTGACTGGCGGATAAACGCAAGAATATTAGCTCGGCTTTGCTTTGTATTTTGGGATTGAACAAAGGCATTATAAATCCTGTGCCTTTTTGTATTTGGTCCCGGATCAGCCATTTTACTGGTCTGAAACAAATACGCGATTTCTGAGTTTGTCAGGCCATCTTCGGTATCTCCCAAAGCACCCGCAATCGCCTCAAGTTGATCCTGTGAGAACAATTTTGTCATCATTAAATCCTCAATAAATTCCGATCTATCGCTGTGTCATTTTGATTTTATTTCGATTCTTTTTGGCTCATTGCAAAATGAATGATATTATCAACTACGGAACATCCTTCCAGACCTGTCGTCGGGTCAAAATGGAAATTTTCAATACAACGCATATAGCACGATCCTTGGATCGTCTTGTAATCGGCGTCAGACGATCTCCAAATCAAAGGATTAGTGGCATGGCCTATATTTTTCTTACACGCGATAATTTCGCATTTCTCAAGTCCCAACTTCGATCTCAGTTATCTGAGATAAAATCTAGCCACATTAGCGAAGCAATCGCTGCATGCGCTAATTTCAAGACTTATGCGGCATTTATTGCAGCGTGCAAAAGCAATCTCCAACATAAGCCCCACGTCGTTGAGCTTGCTGAAAAACGCTTCTATGCGCGCTTACACGAACTGGGTTATGCAGATTGCTCAACGGTTGACATAGACGCCATTTGCAGATCGCCAAACCTACCAGAAAAAATGTGGGTTGCTTTCACAAGCACCGACAGCAATGCGAATAATCGCTGGTTTGCCGAATGCCAGAAACGTAATATTCCAAACGTTTGCATTCACCAGCGGCGCAAATATGTCGAGCTGCGCTGGGACTGTATTTCAATTGATGCTGAATGCGACAACCACGTTAAAGGTGATAGAGGTAGCCAGCTTGTTTCAGAGATGTTTGAAGCCTTTCAAAAAATCTGTAAGGGCACAGGAAACAAGGCATTATTCGAAGGGAGCAGCTTTGTTGGTACCGTAGATAATGTGTCAAAGGAAATGGCCTACGCTCTGGCAGATCAGTTTTTCATCATGCTCTACGAGCCAATAAAAGAGCAGCCGTTAGCGGCCTAATACTCAATGCAACATTTAGAGTGTGAGTTAGTGTCGCTATGTTTCCCAAAAAGGCGATGCAACAGCCAGTTGTTGCGAGAGATCAAACACCGATATGTTTGGATTGGTGCGGAGATGGTTCATGTGAGCCTGAAACGCACCAAAAGGCCGGGGGGATGGAACGGGGACGCGCAGCGGGTCCCCTTCCCAAGTGGTACAGGTGTAATACGCCTGTACACATCTTGCAAACAACAATGCAAATGAGCAGTGAAACACTGCGCCTCACATATTTACTCCGTGCAGAATGATTTCCACTGACACGCCGTTTGGCTTCACAGATGCAACAGATACGCAAACCGTTCGTTACTTTTTCAAGAAGTCCTCAAACGAGCTAAAATTGCGCTGACCTTTAGATTTCTGCTTCTTACCCACGACAGTAAGATCGATACGTTTTTGGATAAACTGGGCAACCGCATCAAACCTATCAGAGCGTATCATATTCCATTTCGCGCCGAACTCTCTCTTGATGGCATTATAAAAAACGGGATATCGCATCTTGTCTTTACCGACTTCTGCTTTTTTAAATTCGTGATATCGGTCTATCAGGTATTTAATATAGTTTCTCTGATCCACATTCTCAGCGATAGAGCCAGTGGGAACAATTGTCGGAGACTTTGCTTTACCTGTTGAGTTGATGACAAGAGTATTGGCAACAATCCCATTGCTCACACTACCTCCGATAGAAATGATATTATCGTTGCTGTCTGGCTTCTTAGTCATCGTTATTCCCCCCCAAATCGCTTCTTGTTTCAGATCTAACACTGCTTGCTTATCGATCTTCCCCGCCTCAATTTTCTGATGACAATTGCTGCATACAAGAATGAGGTTAGCAGCAGTATGGCTTTTCACTTTTGCATAAGGTTCGATATGATGGACCTGCAACGTCGCAACATCACTTTCATCGCAGAACGGACAGCGTGAATTAAATTGCTGATAGATTTCTTTTTCCAAACGTTTAGGCAAAGCCTGACGGGACATTGCAAAAATCCTACATTTAAGAATTCAACTTATGTGTGTAAGTAAATAAAACAAACGCAGACCAAAAACAATCAAAAGTTCATTTTTTGTTCCAACCGCCTTAAAGATTGAAGAGTTGAAAATTCACAAAGCTGTTATTGAGCAAATTTTTGGTATTCTACTAATTAAGAAGAGAGCACTGTGAAACAAGATCCATTTGAAATGTCATTTGATGAGCGAAAGGTGGACCTGACGCTAAGAACATTCGTTGCAATTGCAGACAGCGATTACATCACTGCAAGATGGGCATATTCTAATGCAATGACATTCCAGTTTTTCTGGGCTAGCGCTCAAGCGTTGGAAAAATATCTAAAAGCCTATCTGCTCATAAATGATCTTTCTGTCAAAGAAAGTGGTCATGATCTACTTGATCTATATGAACGGGCAAAAAAAACGGCTCCTGTAGGTTCATTCGGGAAACACATTCAAATACAGAATTCAAAAGCGCACGGCGTAGAAGAGTGGAATCGCCGAACAGTTCGGAAATTTCTAGAACATGTTAGTCATTTTGGGTCACCGGACGCCCGATATGGAATTTGGGGCACCCATCTGGATGGCCCTCTACTTCATGTATTAGATCAGTTAATACTTGAATTGCGTACTTTAATCGCCACAGATAACTGCCTTAAGAAAAACCTATTCACATTGTACCAAGAAGCCGCATGGCCACACCAGAGAATTACAAATCCTCCAAGCTGGATGATACACCCAGAGTTTTCGCTTGAGGCATTGTATACAAAGCAATATCACGTTGGACAAAATGATGAACTGCGGTCTGCATTTGTAAACAGAAACGTCGCGTTCTCACCTCAAACAGCAGAAGAGGGAGAAACTTTTGAGGGTATGATTTTTATGGGGTCACCCTTTATTAATCACCTAATTCGATTTCGTAACCCCAAGCATTTTCACACAAAACCAACAGCTACCAATACCCGCGCTATCAATAAATTGAAGCACTGGGTTTTAACAAACATAAAAATTGATCGGCATCTTCGGGATATAATCAACGATCCAAAATATAAAAACGGTCCGCCTGATACATAGAAAATTCATCCTATTAACTACACAAATGCACAGCCATCAAGACTGGTGCCAATTAATCTCGAGAGAGCGCAGAGTTATAAAAATAATGCATTCCGCAAAGCGCCTTCCATATTCATTTGTATAGTAAACACAAGGCGAAAGCAAAAATGAAAACATTTCATTGACAAAAAATTAATAAAACTTTAACCATAACAAGTAAATCAAAATTAATACTAATATCAGATAAGTAAATACAACGAATTCATATTTGGTTTTGCGTAATGAATGTCATTCAGTTCCCAAGCTCATACTCTAAGCAAGAGATTCCCGAGTCTCCTGCAGAGCGCTCTACGATCGGAAAAATTAGAAATTTATTCCATAAGGCACTGGATGCATACGAGCTAAGAAGTCGAACAAAATCAAATGACAAATTCCGCAAACAGTGTACGATCTACGATACTGAGCGTGATTTTGGTGATATCTTGGTTGGAGACTTGGATCTTGTAAAGGCCTTTTCCAGAATCACAAATGGCTCGTACGAGAAAGCCTGCCCGAACGCCAGATATAGAGTGAAAGATCATTCAGAAGGAGTTCTTGCGGGTGATGAAAACGCTGTCTATAAATGGAAAATCATCCATGACACCTCCAAAGATGGAAGTCCTATCAAGCTTCTGCACATGAGCTTGATGTAAGGCTAGCTGTCCGTTTTTCGGGCATTAAAGAGCCCTCTCAAAACATAGCCTATCAGTGCCAAACTTCCTCCAACGACACTTACACCGACAGAAGACAACACCGCCGCATCCAATTGAAAATCATTCCCTACGGTGCCGCTTAAAATCAGAATATAGAAGTAAGACAGGATAACTGAAAGCGTCCCTAGTCCTACTGCAACAGGCATCCATCCCCTGATACTATTTTCCTTTCGCGCTGCTTTTAAGTCTTCACTGTACTTCTCAAGGCGTGTAGTATGAAGCTCTCTCTCTCTCTTTAGTTCTTCACGAGAATTACGTATATTCCGGCGGTGGGTATCAATTGATATCAACTCGGCGGTTTGAGTTTGCCGACGCCCCAACTCATCTACCGCAGCAGGTCTTCGATCTAGTTTCGAAAACACTTCCTCTACCCAGGCACTATTATCCTGCTGTGCATTCATGGTATCCCCCAACGACGTATAATCTACGCAGCTTCATCTGTGTTATGATTATCGATAGATATCTCTGAGATATCTTCCAGCCGCTTTATGATATCCGCTTCGGGGTAACTTCGTTGCTGTCGGTTTGAAAGTCTTTGATACTCAAAATTCCAATTTTCTGCGGAACCTCGTGTTAACTTCGAAAGAGCTGAGCAAGAAGGCTTATACTTTAGGAACATATCGGCTACGGTACGAACCGTCTTTTCTGCTCTAGGATCAAGCTCGACTTGGATCACTTCTTCAGAAGCTAAAAAAACATCTAAGCTATCGCCGTCTGAAATTGCGCGATTTACGGGACGATCACCATAATAAATAAGAGCATTTTCCAAAGATCGGAAAATGGGCTCAAATTCATTATATGTCAATTCTTCATCGACGAGCCGTTCACCATGTAACTTGCGATGTATAGCGTGAGAGATGACCACCAATTTCTGCAGCTCTAATGAGTACAAATAAGTTTGTTTGCCAAAACGCTCTCGATACTCGAATACAAGCTCCAACAAGCGATTTGCGATTTGTCTCGTAGAGTAGGCCATTAGAGCTTCCAATCACATCCTTAGATTGAAATGACGGTATTAGATTCGATTATAAGTGTTAAGGTTAATATTGTATTAACGATTAGGTTGTGAAAAAAGTAATAGATACTTCCTGTTTTATGATTACATTATAATATATATTTGTTCACATTTTGTTCTTCTCATTTATTTAAAGCTGTGTTATAATTCCTCGATCAACGGCATAATTGCGTCTGCATGTCTTGTGATAAAGATTTAAATCACTACATCAAATAGATACGGGATCATACAGCGTAGAGCTTAGCTCCGCTGTTACCCGTTGATTTTCCAAAACCAAAACATTTATACACCCTTTTTGGGTGAGAGGAGGAGTATGTCTTGATACCTGAAAATGACAAATATCTCGTGCACCTAAAACACTTAGACCTGCCACACGACAAAAAACTTGATCTGATACAGACTGTCAGAAATATTTTCCAAAATGCCATTGATCGGCATTTTGGCGAAGATCCAGTACAAACCGTTCTTGAATTGAAAGCTGAAAAGCGTGCAATCAAGCCATAGCCTGTGCTAGAATCATAAAAATCATCCAGACAATTTATCAGCCCCGTATCCCTTGAAAGGAGACACGAGAGAGGAGTCCCAATGCCATCAAGCTATCAAATTCCTGCTGTCATCTATTGCCGCGTTTCAGACGCCAAGCAAATACGTGATGGCAACGGTCTAGAATCACAAGAAACCAGATGTCGCGAATATGCTCGGCATCGAAATTACGCCGTTCAATCTGTCTTTAAAGATGATATGAGCGGTCGTTCAATTGAGCGGCCTGCCATGAAAGAAATGCTATCCTATTTGAGGAGACGGCGTTCTCAAGGTTATGTAGTAATTATCGATGATATATCGCGTTTAGCGAGAGGCCTAGAAGCCCACCTAAGCTTGCGCAACTCTATTGAAGAAGCTGGTGGCAAACTAGAATCTCCTTCTATTGAATTTGGTCAGGACTCAGACTCAATTCTGGTTGAGAATTTACTTGCCTCTGTTGCGCAGCATCATCGTGAAAAGAACGGTGAGCAGACGAAAAACCGTATGCGTGCTCGCATGCAAAATGGCTTTTGGGCGTTTCAGAGCCCTGTAGGATACGAATACAAGCGTGCGCCCGGCGGCGGCAAAATACTGGTTCGAAAAGAACCGGAAGCATCCTTGGTAATAGAAGCCTTTGAAAGTTTCGCCAGCGGGCGCTTTCAATCGACATTAGAGGTGCATCGTTTCCTCGAAGTTAAACCGGAATTTCCAAGGCGCGCTAACGGTCTGCCCTTCCAAACAGTATATGACATGCTACAGCGCCCCATATATGCGGGCTTTATCCATCACGAGGACTGGGGCATTAACATGATAGCCGCCCAGCACGAAGCGCTCATTAGCTATGAGACCTTTCTCAAAGTGCAAGAGCGCATGAACCAAAGGGCAAAGGCACCAGCACGTAAAGACTTGCATGAAGACTTCCCCCTTCGAGGCTTCGTGTGCTGTGGTCACTGTAATCAGCCATACACAGCCGCGTGGACGAAGGGTAGGAGCTCGTATTACCCTTATTATTTGTGTGACACAAAAGGCTGTATTGCCTATCGAAAATCTGTTCGCAGAGCTGATCTCGAAGGGGAATTTGAAGGCCTCTTGAAAAAACTCGAACCGAGTGAAGAGCTTTTTCATCTGTCTTTCCACCTGTTCAAGGACATGTGGGAGGGCAAAATGAAGTCCGTAAACAAGCATAAACAGCACATGGAAAAGGAAATCCAAAACACCGACAAAGAGGTAGAAAACTACCTTTCCCGCATTGTAGAAGCCAGTCATCCTCGCGTCATCTCTACCTATGAAAAGAAGATAGATTCTCTTGAATCGAGGAAGCGGCTATTGCAGGAGAAAATCCAAAACTGTGGCCGTGCGACACAAGACCCTAGTGGAGTTTATCGAACCGCCTTTGAATTCCTAAAAAGCCCAATGAATCTATGGGTTTCAGACAAGTTTGAAGACAAAAGAGCGGTCTTAAAGCTCGTTTTTGCCGAGCAACTAAGCTATGTTCGTGGAGAGGGTTATCGAACCGCAAAAACCTCGCTACCATTTACACTTACGAGCAATTTAGGGTCGAAAAAAAGGATGGTGGGCGTAACTGGGATTGAACCAGTGACCCCTTCGATGTCAACGAAGTGCTCTCCCGCTGAGCTATACGCCCATCCTGTCGGCAGTGTTTAATGCCTTGCGGTGAAAAGGGTTCTACTTTCCAAAAGAGCCAAATGCAAGCCCCTTTGTGGGAAAAGTCCCCAATAAGATATCCATAAGACAAAAGCCCGCTGATGGCGGGCTTTTATCGGATGAGTTTGCTTTAAAGGGAGCGGTTTGGGGCTTATGCCGCCAGCATTTTGCCCACTTCATTGACCAGATCGCGCAGGTGAAAGGGTTTGGAGAGAACCTTGGCGTCTTTGGGAGCCTGAGAATCGGGGTTCAGGGCAACGGCGGCAAACCCTGTGATGAACATCACTTTCAGATCCGGGTCCAGTTCCGTTGCGCGGCGTGCCAATTCAATGCCATCCATTTCGGGCATCACAATGTCGGTCAAAAGCAGGGTGAATGGTTCTTCCCTCAAGCGGTCATAAGCGCTTTTGCCATTGTCATACGACACCACTTCATAGCCTGCATTTTGTAGCGCACGCGCCAAAAAGCGGCGCATATCATTGTCATCTTCTGCCAGCAAAATTTGCGACATCACATTCCGTCCTAGCCGTTGCCAATCTCGATAATTTAACACCCTATCTGACTGCAAAGGGGTAAAAATCCGGTGAATTCTATTCTGATTCCTGTTCAATCGATAGTTTTTTGCAAAGCTGAACAGCTTTTAACTCCCTTTTTACCATCGAATGAGCTAGGCTGAGTATAAGAGCTGTGCGCTTTGCCAGATGGTAAAAAAAACAGGAAATGCAAAAGCAGCTTTGTTTTTCCTTTATAGATTTAAAGTGTTCCGAATGGATTTTGAACCCCAAAACGATCTTACAGACGCCTATAGCCTTTTAAATGATGGCTTATATGCGTCGCCTTTTTTGTTCAATTCTCCTCATTCGGGGCGCTGCTATAGTGATGGCTTTCGAAAGGCCAGCAAGCTGGATGAGATCCAATTGCGCACATCGGAAGATGCGTTCATTGATCTGATTTTTGCTGATTTGCCCGCATTGGGGCTGCCGTTCATGATGGCCAATTTTCCTCGGGCCTATCTGGATCTTAATCGCGAGCCTTATGAGCTGGATCCAACCATGTTTTGTGAGCCTTTGCCCTCTTACGTCAAAAGTCAGACCCCACGGGTTGGCTCAGGGCTGGGGACCATTGCGCGTATTGTCTCTGAGAATCAGGAAATTTATCGTCATAAATTGACGTTGCAAGATGCGCTGGATCGGATTGAGCTTTATTATAAGCCCTATCATAAAATGTTGCGTCATCAATTGGCACGCATTCATGTCAAGCATGGATATGCCTGTCTGATTGATTGCCATTCCATGCCATCGCGTATTTTCCGTCATTTGCCAGAGGGGCAACAGCCCGATATCATTTTGGGCGACCGCTATGGAATGGCGTGCCATAATGATTTGACAGAGGCGGCTTATGAGATACTGAGCGATCTGGGTTTTCGGGTGGCTTTGAACAATCCTTATGCGGGGGGCTTTATCACCCAGCATTATGGGCGGCCTGCCAAAGGATTGCACGCTTTGCAGATCGAGTTGAATCGTGCGCTTTATATGAATGAAGAGACGATACAGCCGAATAAGGACTTTTTCGCCCTGCAAAAACAGATGGCGTCTTTCTCGCAAAGTCTTAGCCAATGCGGCCATCAGCTCTTTCGTCCTGCTGAGGCGGCGGCTGAATAATATCAGCTTCAAGCAGATTCTCTTTTTAGATTTATCCTGTTCTGCTGTTCTGAGCGGCTGCAAAGCTGCTTCTGATGCTTTGTGCTTTGCCTGAAATCAGGTAAACATGACTGAAAAGAGGAAAAAAAGGCAAAAAGAAAGGGCCGAAAAACGGCCCCTCAAGTCTTAGGAGGAAACGCCCGTAAAGGGCTGCGATAAATATCGCACTGCAATAATTGCATTGCAGCGCACAATAAGTCAAGGCTCAGGGATTATTTTCTGACTTTTGAATATATTTATCCCGTTTCAAGAAGAAAAATAGATGGTTTTACACAAAGCTTTGGGATTGTGAATTTTGTGTTTATTTTTATAAGTAATTGATTTTATTGATTATAATTTCTTATTTTGCTCTGTATCACGGCTTTGTGAGCTGGGGTGAAAGCGCTCTCACATCCAATTCATTTCCCATTGATCGACAAAGCGGACAGGATGGCGTTGTTCGCTGGCAAGGAACAACTTGAGAGTGTCGGCGACATCAGTTTCAAACTACGATCTGGGAGACATCCATGTCCAAGAAATCATTTTCCGCAGCAGTAATCGCCGGCGCAGTTGCAACCGTTGTATCCGCAGGCGCTCTGACCACCGTTTCCACCACTGGCGCACATGCCGCTGAAATGGAAAAATGCTATGGCGTAGCCCTGAAAGGCGAAAATGATTGCGCTGCAGGTCCAGGCACAACCTGTAAAGGCACTTCCACTGTTGACTATCAAGGCAATGCGTGGAAACTGGTTAAAAAAGGCACCTGCACCACCATGAAAACTCCAAATGGCATGGGTAGCCTTGAGCCTATCAAATCTTAACTTCACCTTCTGCTCCCCCAGGGCAGAATGAAAATAGGATGATAGAAATGACATCGAACAATCCGATGTCTGTCTTGGCACCAAAACCGATCCCGGCACGCGCCGGGGTCGGGCTTAAGGCAGAACATTATCAAACGATCCTTGAAACAAATCCCGACATTGGTTGGTTCGAGGTTCACCCGGAAAATTATATGGGAGCGGGCGGCCCGCCTCTGCATTATTTGCGTGAGATTGCTGAGCGTTATCCCTTGTCCTTGCATGGTGTTGCGGCCTCTATTGGTGCCGATCAGCCCTTGCGGCAGGATCATATTGACCGGTTGAAAGACCTCAACACACGTTACAAGCCCGGCCTGTTTTCTGAACATTTGGCTTGGTCCAGTCATGACGAGCTTTTTTTCAATGATCTGCTTCCCGTTCCCTATCGCGAGGATAGTCTGGAGCGTGTGATTGAGCATGTGGATCAGTTGCAAAGCCATCTTGGACGTCAAATTCTTATTGAGAATCCGTCCGTTTATGTTGCCTTTGCTTCTTCCACGATGACTGAAATTGCGTTTCTGGAAAAGCTGGTTGAGAAAACCCAATGTGGTTTGTTGCTGGATGTGAACAATGTTTATGTCTCCGCGACCAACCAGAATTACGATCCGGTTGCTTATCTTGACGCTTTTCCCATTGAGCATGTGGGCGAAATTCATCTGGCAGGCTTTGCCCGTGATGAAGATGATGAGGGCGAAATTCTGCTGATTGACAGCCATGATGCCCATGTCGCGGATGCGGTTTGGGATTTGTTTGATCATGCGCTTGTGTGCTCCGGTCCAGTGCCGACCCTTGTGGAATGGGATGCCAATATTCCCACATGGGATGTGCTATTTGCCGAAGCCATGCGGGCAGAAGACAAATTGAAGGCTGCGGCCAAACAGCAAGAGATTCGTCATGCTGGATAATCAGCTCAATCTTGCGCCAATGCCGCCTTTGATTATCGATCAGGCGGCTTTTTCCAAAGGCTTGCTTGATGCAGAGATGCCAACGCCTTTGGATGTGGTGGGACCGGCAAAAGGCAAAAAGGCCAACAAGCGTTATAATGTTTATCGCAACAATGTGATTGTTGGTCTGACAGAATCCTTGATGGCGACTTATCCGGTTGTGCATCAATTGGTGGGAGATGAGTTTTTTAGGGCCATGACTCCGGTCTATGTGCGCCATACTCCGCCTATTTGTGCCATGCTGGCTGAATATGGCAAAGATTATCCAGATTTCTTGCAAGGCTTTGAGCCGGTTGCAGATGTGCCTTATTTGCCAGATGTGGCAAGGCTGGAACAGGCATGGTTGCAGAGCTATCATTCTGCTGATGCGGTGGCGCTGGATCCTGCCGCTTTGCAAAGTGTGCCGCAAGAGCAATTGGGGGATATTGTTTTTAGCTTTCATCCTGCTTGCCGGTTAATCCGCTCTGACTATCCGATCCATTCGATTTGGGCGGCGCATAAACAAGATGATCCTGCGGCTCATATGGCAGAAATTGCCTTGATGCCAGAGGATGTGTTGATTACGCGGCCCGGCTTGGAGATTACCGTGATCGCTTTGCCAGAAGGGGGAGGGGCTTTCATTGCCGCTCTCATGGCAGGCAAAAGTTTGGCAGATGCCGCCCAAGAGGCAGCAGATCACAATCCGGCTTTCGATCTGGCCCAGAATTTGGGCGGTTTGCTCGAAACTGGGGCTTTGCACAGCCTGAATGTGGCATAATAAAATTAAAACAAGACACAATATCCTGTTGGGAAAGGCAATTCGACATGACACTGATCAATCAATTGCAACTGTTGCATCAACGTATTTTTCAAATCATAGAAACGGCCCTGAATGGCTGGTTTTTGGGGCTGGTGGCACGCCTTGTTTTTGGTAGTGTTCTATTCTTTCTGTTTTTCAATGCAGGTTTGAGCAAAGTGGGGGAAGGGTTTTTCGGCCTTTTCTCGCCCTCTGCGGGGGCCTATGCGCAAGTTGTGCCGCATATTGCCGAAGCGGTGGTGTATGACACCTCGAAAATTGCCTTCTTTCCATGGACCATCATTGTGATTGCAGGCACCATTGCTGAAATTGTGCTGCCCATCACCATTCTGACCGGTCTCTTTACCCGCATTTCCAGTCTGGCTTTCATTGGGGTGATTGCTGTCATGACCTTTGTTGACATCACCTTGCATGGGGTTGGAGCAGAGACGATTGGGGCTTTCTTTGATCAGCAACATAATGCGGAAATTTCGGATCAGCGCCTGTTGTGGATTTTCCCGCTGCTTTATCTGATCATCAAAGGACCGGGCAAAATTTCGCTGGATTATGTTTTATCCAAAGTCTGGGCTAACCGTTCGGCCTGATGCCAACAATCTTGCATGAAGATCTTGCCTTTGGGTGTTTAGGAAGGGATAGTGATATCCCTTCCTTTTTGTTTGACATATCCAAGGTCACATTCGATGTTTTTTGCCAGCGATAACTGGGCCGGTGCCTCAGAGCCAATCATGCAGGCTTTGGCGCAGCATAATCAGGGCTATAGTCCGGCTTATGGTGAGGATGCTCTCACAGCCCATATCACTCAGACATTTCGAGATATTTTTGAGACAGACTGTGATGTCTGGATGGTTGCGACCGGCACGGCGGCCAATGCTTTGGCGCTGTCTTGTGCAAGCGAGCCGGGCGGGGCCGTCTTTTGTCATAAGGATGCGCATATCCGGGTTGATGAATGTGGCGCGCCGGAATTTTTATCCTCTGGGGCGCGGATGTGGGGCTTGGATGGGCGTCATGGCAAATTGACGCCTGAAACAATCCAACAGGGATTTGAGGAAATCCCGCAAGGGGTTGTGCATCATGGCATGGCCAATGCCATTTCTCTTTCTCAAGCCAGCGAAGCGGGCACGGCTTATTCGATTGCTGAGATTGAACGCATATCGGAGCTGGCCAAACAGCGTGATCTGGCCCTACATATGGATGGGGCGCGGTTTGTCAATGCCCTTGTCTCGCTCGATTGCAGCCCCGCGCAAATGACGTGGCAGGTGGGGGTTGATATGCTCTCATTCGGCGCAACGAAAAATGGCGCATGGGCGGCAGAGGCTGTTGTCTTTTTCAATCGACAATTGGGACGGAATTTTGAGTATCGGCGCAAGCGTGCGGGGCATCTCTTTTCCAAAATGCGCTTTGCTGCGGCACAATTTGATGGCTATTTCAAAGATGATCACTGGCTTGACAATGCCCGTCATGCCAATGCCATGGCAGAGCAATTGGTCAAGGGAATAGAGGCAAGCCCCGTTGCCAAATTGGCATGGGAGAGTCAGTCCAACGAGGTTTTTGTCTCTTTGCCTCATGAGTTGGCCAAGCGGTTGGAACAGGCCGGAGCGGCCTTTCATGAATGGCCATCGAATATTTTAGCAAAGCAAGACAGGCCACAAGCTGGGCATAGCCTTTATCGGCTTGTTTGCTCTTATCGCACGCGTGAAGATGAGGTGCAGGACTTTTTGCGCTATTTGGCATGAGAGGCTGGCTCGGCTCAGGACTTTTAATAGATAAAAATCAGGGTTGAGCCGATGATGACCAGAGCGGCACCCAGCCATGCGCCCAGTGCTGGGCGCTCTCCTGTTTTGTACCAAAGAATTGGCAGCATCATGGCAGGGGTGGTGGCGGAGAGGGACGCGACGATGCCGATTTCGCCAATGGAAAAGGCATAGAGCAGCAAGGTCATGCCAAGACCCATGGAGATCAGGCCGGACCCGGCTGTTTGCCAGATGGTTGAGGCATCAAGCTTTCCCGCAGGTTTGACCGCTTGCATGGGCAGCCAGCTGATGACAAACAGGCTGATGGCGGCGATGGCAACGCGAATGGCAGAGACTGCAATGGGGTCTGCACCATCCAAAAGGGCTGGTTTGATAATTAGCGAGCCAACGGCCTGACCGGCTGCGGCCAACAGTCCCCAGAGGATGCCAATCCATAACAGGCCCTTGACGCTTTCCCATTTGTGGATCTGGTCTTTTCTTTTGCCAAATAAAATGGCCATCATCACACCAATGATCACCAAAAGGGTGCCGAGCAATTCTTGCCAGCCGAGAATCTCACTAAAAATATGCCATGACAGAAAAGTCGCCATGGGGGCGTTGGTGGCAAAGAGAATGCCGGTTCTGCGGGGGCCCAGACGCCGCATGGTGATGAAGAGGGCCGTGTCCCCAAGGACAATGCCAATGATGGCGCTCCAGACAATGGCGTCCATATGGGACCATTGGATGCTGCCCCATGTGCCGATTGCACTGGTATAGAGGATCAGCATCAAGGCAACGATGCTCATGCGCAGGCGGCTGAAGGCAATGGAGCCGAGTTTTTCGACCGGGTTGGCAGACATAAGGCTGCCAATGGCCCAAGACGCAGCGGCGGCAAGAGCCGCAATTTCAGCTCCGAACATATCAAGCTCCATGAAAGACAAGGCAGGATGAAAGACAAGGCAGGCATTGCAAGGAAGGAATCGAACAGGATATGTGTTCGCGATCAGATATCTATAGTTATGAGTCGCCGGTCTTTGTCTGTCAATCCTGTATCTGGCCTGTATCTTGTCTGCATTTTTGGGGTGTTTGGGCTGTTTTATATGCCTTATAAAGGCTTTATGGCAGAGAAGGGCATGGTTACAGGGGCCAGTTTTGTTATGACTTGGTGCTTTTGTTGGATTGCTATCAAGATTCTAGGTGAGAGCCTTGAATTGCTGGTTGACAAGCTTTGTTTGGAATCGTAGGTTCTGCTCGAATTTTGCGCGCCTCGGCGCGCTTTTTGTTTCGCAGAAAAAATGGCCGAGGCTTGGAACAATGAAAATCAAGAATTCGCTGAAAGCTCTTGCCAAGCGTCACCGTGATAACCGCATGGTTCGCCGCAAGGGTCGTGTTTATATCATCAATAAGAAGAATCCTCGTTTTAAGGCTCGTCAGGGCTAAGAGATATTCTTTCTATTTTGATTTTGCATCAAACGCGCCAAGAGATAATCTTGGCGCGTTTTTTGTATGCGTAGTTTTTTTGTGCGTTTGATTGATTGCTGACAAACATGCAAAGAAAAAGAGGCCGGTTTGGCCTCTTTTTGATTCCATTTCGCTGGAGGCTCATCAATGCCATTCAGCAGAGCTGGCATTAAATGCCGCCTAAGCCATCACTGCCGATGAAGGCAATGCGCAGCATGTTGGTGGCGCCGGGTGTGCCCAAGGGGACGCCTGCGGTGATGATGACGCGCTGGCCGGGTTTGGCAAAGCCTTCCTGATAGGAGAGGCGGCAGGCGCGATCGACCATATCATCCAGATCTCTTGCATCGTCAGAGGTGACGCAATGCAGGCCCCAGCATAGGGCCAGACGGCGTGCTGTTTTGGGGATGGGGCTGAGGGTGATGATCGGGGTTTGTGGCCGCTCGCGGGCAGCGCGAAGGCCCGTTGTGCCAGAGGATGTGTAACAGACAATGGCGGCAAGATTGAGGGTTTCTGCCATTTGCCGGGCGGCGGCAGAGACAGCATCCGCGCCGGTTGCCTCTGGTTCTGCGCGCTGGGCATAGATGATTGAGCTGTAATTTGGATCTTGCTCAACTTCTTCTGCAATGCTGTTCATGGTGGAGACTGCTTCAACGGGGAAGGAGCCTGCCGCTGATTCTGCACTGAGCATGATGGCGTCCGCACCTTCAAACACCGCAGTTGCCACGTCGGAGACTTCGGCGCGGGTTGGGGTTGGGCTTTGAATCATGCTTTCTAGCATTTGCGTGGCAACCACAACGGGCTTGCCAGCCTTGCGGGCGGCGCGAGTGATCTGTTTTTGGACGCCGGGCACCCGTTGCAGGGGCATCTCGACCCCCAAATCGCCACGGGCCACCATGATGGCATCTGACAATTCAATAATTTCGTTCAAGCGATCGACCGCTTGGGGCTTTTCGATTTTTGCCAGAACTCCAACGCGACCGCGCGAGAGTTTGCGAACTTCTGCGACATCTTCGGGGCGCTGGACAAAGGATAGGGCAAGCCAGTCAACTTCGGCTTCTACAGCGGCGTCCAGATCTGAGCGGTCTTTTTCTGTCAGGGCAGAGAAGGACAAGGTGCTATCGGGGAAGGAAATGCCTTTTCTATCCGAGATCGGGCCGCCATTGATCACTTCGGTGACAATGCTGTCCTGGGTGACATCAATGGCTTTGACGCGCACTTTGCCGTCATCGAGCAACAAAAGATCGCCGATTTTGACCGAGCCAAAAATTTCTGGGTGGGGGAGTTGGATACGGGTCTCATTGCCCGGCTCATCGGACATGTCCAATGTGAATGTTTGCCCGTCCTGCAAATCAACCGTGGTATTGGCAAATTTACCAAGACGTAATTTGGGGCCTTGCAGGTCGGCAAGAATACCGATGGGGCGGCCAACCTGCTGCTCGACACTGCGAATCTTTCGCACATAATCGCGCAGCATCTCATGGTTTGAGTGGCTCATATTGATGCGAAAGACATCGGCACCTGCGAGAAAAAGTTCCTTGATTTGGCTTTCTTCTTTGGATGCCGGACCCAATGTGGCGAGAATTTTGACTTTCCGCTTACGTCTCATGGGTTGAGTTGCCTTTCTGTTGCTATTTTTGATCGGTCAATTGAACGGTATAATCCTGCTTGCCTGCGGTATCGACTTCATAAAAGCCGGTTTTCTCAAAGCCACGGGCGACGCATTCCTTGACGCCTTTGATGGTGAATTGCTTGTCTTGGGTGCACATGAAGTTTTTTCCCACCCATTTGCCGCCTTTGTCATAATCAATGGCATGGACGAGGAATTTTGTGCTCACCAAATCGCCCATCAGGACGGTATCACATTCATCTTTTTCCAAATTCCACCAGCCTTCGCTGATCCATTCGCCATTAAGCTGATAGCCAATGGCTAGACCGACTGTACTCTCGGTTCTGTTACAAACGCGCAAATCTGCTTTGGCGATTGTCAGGTTTGCACAGAAAAGAAGGCAGGCAAGCGCCAGAGATGGAAAAAAATGCTTGGACATGGGGCGATATACTTGAAGCTTGGCAGCTATGGAGCTGAGTGTCATTGGTTTTTGGGTGCAAAAGGTGCAAACCGCTCTTTGTTTCGCGTATTCGCGCCCCTGCTGTCAATGTTGGTATGGTCGAAAGTCGAAATGAATCGGGGTCGGGGAGCATTCTTTTGCGCAATGTTGGATTAATTGTGGCCTTTTTTGCTCTTGGGCCGCTGGCCGCTTGTTTTTGTGAAAAAGCGGCCTATTTGTTCTAACAAATTTGAGCGGATGAACCGATTTAAAAGTCCTGAGCCAGCCTAACTCTTATGCGAAGACTTTTAAATCTGGCCTTGAAGACAGACAGGAATGTTGAGCTGCTGTTATGCAGTTTGACAGCAGAGAGGATAATATGATGGATCAGCAAACCCGGACCGAATTGGAAGCGGCGGCCTTTCGTCGGTTGGTTGCGCATTTGCAAGAGCGGACCGATGCCCAGAATATTGATATGATGAATTTGGCCGGTTTTTGCCGCAATTGTCTGTCGCGCTGGTATATGGAAGCGGCCAATGAAGCAGGGCAGGATATGTCAAAAGAGCAAGCCCGGGAAATTGTCTATGGCATGCCGTATGATGACTGGAAGGCCAAATATCAGACAGAGGCCAATCAGGAACAGCTTGAAGCTTTTAAAATCAGCCATAATCACGATTAAGCCACAGATGGTGCCTCAATTGGAGCCATGTTAAAGACTTGGCAAGGGTTTGTTGGTTAAGCCAAGGTAAATATCGGCTTGTCAGGATGGGCTGGCCATATGGCACCGGGTGTTGTTGTTCTATTCGAAACGGAGAATTTTATGTCTAATCCAGGTGGTGTTGCTGCCGATCAGCTGCGCGCATTTGTAGAACGTATTGAGCGCCTTGAAGAAGAGAAAAAAGCCATTTCGGACGATATCAAGGATGTCTTTGCCGAGGCCAAGGGCAATGGCTATGATGTGAAAGTCATGCGTCAGGTCATCCGCTTGCGCAAGCAGGACAGCAATGAGCGTCAGGAAATGGAAGCCTTGCTTGATCTGTATCTTCATGCGCTGGGCATGGCGCCAAGCTTTGAAGAGGGCGAAGGCTAAGCCTTCATCCTTTTATTTGTGTCTTAGTGCTTGATTTAAAAGTTCTGAGCCAGCCCTCTCCTCCTCCCAAACTGCCCATGAGGGTACCATGATGGGTGGTTTGGGAGGGGCAGAGGGCTGGATATGCAGCCTAAAAGTCTCGGTACGAGACTTTTAAATCGGGCACTCAAAAGGCTCCGTCTGTGACGGGGCTTTTTTTGTGGGTTCGTTGCCTCAGTCTGTCTTGTCATCAAGGCTTGATCAGACTTTTGGGTAATGAGGGTTGATTAAATTAACTTAATCGTATAAAGATATCTTTATATCCTTTTTGAGATGGAATGATATGGCCAGTTTGGACGAAATGGTTGGGGTTTTGAAAGCAGCAGGGGAGCAGACGCGTCTGCGCCTTTTGGCCTTGCTTGAACGGGGGGATTTGTCCGTCAAGGATTTGACCGCCATCCTCAATCAGAGTCAGCCGCGTATCTCGCGGCATTTGAAATTGTTGTTTGAGACGGATTTGGTGGAGCGCGTGCCCGAAGGGGCATGGGTTTATTACCGCTTAAGTCAAGATCCTGTCTTGCGTGGCCTTGTGGCGCATTTGCTGTCTGATCTGGATTTGGCGGATAGTCAGATGGTGCGTGATCGCGAAAAGCTCCATGCTGTCAAAGCGGCCAATGCTCAGGCGGCGCAGGAATATTTTCAGCAAAATGCCGGGCGTTGGGATGAAATCCGCGCTTTGCATGTGTCAGAAAGTGCGGTTGAGCAGGCGATTTTGGAGCTGGTGGGCAATCAGACTTTTGCTAGCTTGCTGGATCTTGGCACAGGTACAGGCAGTATTTTGGCGCTTTTGGCTGGGCATTGTGATTATGGCTTGGGGCTGGACAGCAACCCGCCGATGCTCTCGGTTGCCAGAGCGCGGCTTGATCAACCCCAATATCAGCATTTGCATGTGCAGCAAGGGGATATTCTGGATTTGGCGGCCCATGAGGGGCGTTATGATTTGGTCAGCTTGCATCAGGTTTTGCACTATCTGGATGACCCATTGGCGGCCATTTCTGAAGCGGCGCATGTGGTGGCCGAAAAAGGGCGGTTGCTGATTGTTGATTTTGCCCCGCATGAGCATGAATTTTTGCGCAAAGATCATGCCCATCGTCGTCTTGGTTTTTCCCATGAGATGATGGCCAACTGGCTGGATGATGCTGGTTTTGAGGGCGTTTGTGTGCGGGATCTGGAAGCCGCACAAAATGAACTGTCTTATGAGCGAATGCCATTGACTGTGAGCATGTGGCTGGCGCAGAAGCGCTGATTTTTCATATTTAAAGACCCTTTTGGGGATGGAAGAAACGACAGGGGCAGGACTATGGATGTGAGCCTGACTGTCAAATGGAGCTTGGTGAGACGATGAACCATAATACCGAACGGAGTGGTCGCAGAAGCCAGAATGCGGACAGACTGAATATTTCCTTTGAGTTTTTTCCTCCCAAAAGCAAAGACATGGAAGATGGATTGTGGGAGTCGATTGAACGACTTGTGCCGCTGTCTCCCAATTTTGTCTCTGTGACCTATGGGGCGGGAGGTTCAACCCGCGAGCGCACCCATGATGTGGTGGCGCGTCTGGTCAAAGAGACAGATATCAAACCGGCAGCGCATTTGACTTGCGTTGGGGCCAGCCGTGCAGAGGTGAATGACGTCATTCGCTCTTATGCCGATTGTGGTGTGAAGCATATTGTTGCTTTGCGCGGGGATCCGGCAGAAGGGGTTGGCAGTCGCTATGTGCCCCATGATGGGGGCTATGTGAACGGGGCTGATCTGGTGGCTGGCATTCGCTCTCTTGGTGATTTTGAGGTGAGTGTCTCTGCCTATCCAGAGAAGCATCCTGAAAGCCCTGATTTTGCGATGGATATCGAGATGCTGCGCCAAAAGGTGGATGCCGGAGCGACGCGGGCCATCACACAATTCTTCTTTGATAATGATTTGTATGAAGGTTATGTGGAGCGGGTGCGCCGGGCTGGCATTTTCATTCCGATTGTGCCGGGCATTTTGCCTATTCACAATTTCAAGCAAATGGCCAATTTTGCAGGCCGCACGGGTGCCAGTGTGCCGCAATGGCTGGCCAATCGTTTTGAGGGATTGGACAAAGATCCTGAGACGCATCGTCTGGTTGCAGCAGCGATTGCCGCCGAGCAGGTACAGGATTTGCGCGAACGTGGGATAGATGATTTCCATTTCTATACCATGAATAGAGCCAATCTGTCCTATGCCATTTGTCATTTGCTGGGGCTGCGCCCAGCGCTTGCGCAAGCGGCCTGATAGCTCTGACTTCCTGATTTTTTGTTTCTATGGAACAGGCGAGGGTGTGCCCCTCGTCTGAGTGCCCGATTTAAAAGTCTCTGTCTGAGACTTTTAGGCCGCATATCCATCCCTCTCCCCCTCCCAAACCGCCCACGAGGGTACCATGACGGGTGGTTTGGGAGGGGGAGAGGGATGGCTTAGGACTTTTAAATCAG
>JAOXSG010000263.1 GCA_025800105.1 Cohaesibacter sp.
GTTGCATATTGAATAATAATAATAATTTTGACACAAAGTGCAAAGCATGGTTCTAAAGATCTTCATCTGCCCAAGTCACATTGCCAACTGAATTCCTGGGGCATTGGAATCAATGGGGCACGATAGACATCCAATCAGAACCTTATGGGTGTTTCCATTACCAATAATTGACATATGACATATGCAAATATGAATTGCTTTGAAAATGATCAACTCGAAAGACCATATTTCGTCCAAAATATTACATAGGAGTCAATGAGAAATGCCTACAAGACGACAGGAGATATATTTAAATGTGATCCATATTATGAGATATGAAATTAATGCATTGCAACAGCTGAGCGCCTCTACATGCCTCAGACTATTGTAGGGCTATGCATCAATCAAGATCAAGCAAGCATCAAGCGTGAATAGAGACAAAGAAATGGGTACAGGTCTTTTGAATGAAATGAAGAGAATTGGCCAAAATTATGTAACAATCAAGCAAAGGCTGAATAGGTCGAAACTAATGATTGACTGGCTGTCAGTCAACACACAGAACTGATCTGGATCACGAAAGTAGTCAATTTAGTCAAAGATCAAAACAAGATCAGCTGTTTGTACATCAGGGGTGGACTCTAAGATGGATCCTTTTACGCGAAAGACCAAAATGAATGAAATGAAGCATTTTAACCGTATACGTATTAGTCAACCCCTTGACATTATCAGTGGATAGAAAGTCTAGCTATGTTGTGAAATTGAGT
>JAOXSG010000313.1 GCA_025800105.1 Cohaesibacter sp.
GTTATTTCCATTTGGCGATGGTGTGCCATTTCTGGTTCGTGAAACCAAGATGTCCTTCTTGGAAACGATCCAGTATTTGCTCATGCGTGATGAACTGGTCTATGATGTCCCTGGGATGGATGATTATCAGGCATCCCATCGAGCAAGGTGGTCATCGCATGTTTCTCGGTCTTGGGTCATTGATTTGGTGTCGTTTGATCAAGTTTTCATAAGTGGCGTCCTGAAATGTACGTGTTGTTGTTGAACTGGTTGTTGTTGTTGTTGTTGTGGTTGTTGTTGTTGTTGTTGCTGCTGTTGTTTCCAGTTTTGCAGAGGTATGTGGCGTCCTGAAATGTACGTGTTTCGGTGATGGCTACACACCTAGCAACAGACTGGTTGTTATTTTAGTTATTGTTATTTTTATTAGCTTCACCAAATAAGAGAAAAAGTAAATCTGAGTTGTAGTGTCAATTCTTTGCTTCATTCAGTAGCTAAATGTTTGAACATGACATTTTCTGTTTCCGATAATGCCTACCCTTCTCTAAACAATTAGTACTGGTCTCCATCCCAAAATAAATCCATGTTATAAATGGCTTAGTGTTAAGTTCTGTTTTTTTTTTTTTAGTAATTGCTATCAATTTGTGCAAGTTATACCAGTCAATAGAACTAAGTCCTTAGTTAATGATT
>JAOXSG010000328.1 GCA_025800105.1 Cohaesibacter sp.
ATGATTGCCTTGTTTTCGCGCCAGGACATCACGATGAATGGCAAGCCAACGAACGACAACAAAAACAAAGACATATTGCTATTCTGTGGCAGAAAATAGCTGGCAAGGAAGACCGACACATTGAGCGTTGTGATCATCACAAAACGTGCTGATTTATGGCGTCCAATGTGGTGTAGCCAGGTTGCAGTGAGCAATGCGGTCAAAGTTATTCCACCGACAAAGGCGGTTTTATAACTGGCGTATACGAGATTTGAGATGATTGAATAAAAGGTCAGAAGTGCCAGTACAGGCAAAATAGTATAGGATGATCGCACCTGCCGGCGGAACCGTCGGGGCGTGGGAAAGAAACGGGAGAGGCCAGAGCGGATCAGCTGTTTCAATGCACAGAACTCATACAGGTGTTGATGGGCTGGGAAAAAGTATCTCGATGCCAGTTACTGATTTATGAGGCAAAAGTTAATTAACATGAAAATAATTTCGGTCCAGCCTCCCTAGACCAGATC
>JAOXSG010000338.1 GCA_025800105.1 Cohaesibacter sp.
GGATCATAACGGCAAGAAAGTTGATTTTCGCAATGTCATTTTGATCATGACCACCAATGCCGGTGCGGCAGAGATGGACAAGCAGGTGATGGGTTTCACGGCCTCTCAGCGTCATGGTGAGGATGAAGAGGCGATCAACAAACTGTTTACACCAGAATTTCGCAATCGTCTGGATGCCATCATTCCGTTCGGCCATTTGCCGACCGAGATTGTTCATCAGGTGGTGCGCAAATTTGTTGTGCAGCTTGAGGCACAATTGGCCGATCGTGGTGTGACCTTTGAGCTAACGGATGCGGCTACTCGCTGGTTGGCAGACAAAGGTTATGATCCCAAAATGGGCGCGCGTCCGCTTGGCCGTGTGATACAGGAGCATATCAAGCGGCCACTCGCCGAAGAAATTCTCTTTGGCAAGCTGGTCAAGGGCGGCACTGTGCAGGTGGATGTTGCCAAGTCTGACAAAACATCCGGGATTGATGGCTTGAGTTTGACGATGGTGGAGGATGCCCCCGCACCAAAAGCCAAACGCCAGACGGGAAAGACGAGCAAAAGTAAGGCTGTCGCCAAGCGAAAATCCAGCGTTCCGACCATATCGGGATCGGATAAAAAGTAAGTGCATTTTGGCAATCAGGCAGAGTTGATCTGTCTGATTGTTTTGGTTTTTGTGTCTTGCAAAATGCTTTTTCAGCTTTGTTGAACAGAGAGTTTGAAAGAGGAGCTGTGATGGTGCCTGACATTCCTGTTTGGTTGCGCAGTTTGCTGCTTTATGGGGCATTTGCAATTGCATCCTTAATGGCGGCCAGTGCAACAATGCGCGCGGCTTTTCCCAATGGTTTGTTTGGCAGTTTGCTTGATCCGCAAACAGGACAGGCGGATGGCATGGAATTGCTGAAAAATATTTTAACCGTTGCGGCGGGTTATATGCTTGTCATCAGCTTGATATATCAGCAATATTTTGATGGTGAATGAGGCC
>JAOXSG010000342.1 GCA_025800105.1 Cohaesibacter sp.
ACACAGGTAACAGTTAAAGTTACACTTTTGAGGTAATTTTTGGAAAATTTAAGGGTGAAAGTGACCTTTCACACAGTGTAGTGGCCACCTGGTGGCAAGCTGAGAAACCAAACCTAGTGCCATTGAAAGCCCAATGTTGCAGCTGCTGATCCACATTTGAGAACTTGTTCTTGTGATGTAAATTCATGGCAATGAGTGGCTCTGATTAACATGCCCCTATTAGGCCTCTCAAAAAGCCTTGTTTTACCAAATCGTAAGGTATCAAAAGGGTTAAGGTAGGTGATTTTAAAATCTCGTAACATCATTTGTGGCTGTTTTTTGCTAAAACTCATTGATTTAAGCTGTTTCGGCCAAAGTTTGATTTTCAAGCTCATCTACTTAACCCTTTCAGTCCCTAGGGGAGTGCTGCGCTCCCATGGCTCAATTGGACACCCCTGGGACCTTAGAAGCCTCAGGAGGCCCCCCAAAGGAGATTTTAGTGTAAAAATGCATTTTTAGGCAAATTGTAAAGGGGCTGGAGTTTTAAAAAATTGACCATTTTTTTCACACGCTCCCCCAAATAGGGATTAATGGGGGTCACAGGGGGCAGCGCCTCCTCGTCTCCAAGCAAAAATTTGTGTTTTTGAGTCTGTGAGTGTGTAAATCTAGAGGTATCTACACCTTGGAATTGTCTCATGGTCACTACCATAGAGGACCATATTTGCCTTCTTTCTGGACCCAAATCAGGTCCCAGTCAGGGAAAACCCT
>JAOXSG010000344.1 GCA_025800105.1 Cohaesibacter sp.
TCAACAAAAATCCGATTTTTCACACCTCGTCCCGGAGACCTCAAATGGTGCGTTTTGTGTAAGTTTCGCTCACTGCAGCCTATCTTGATAGTAGTCGTCGGGTCGAAATCGCGTCAAACTGCCTCCGAGCATGTTGACAAAAGTCACTCTCTGTCCACCGCGGATCATTGTGGAAAAGGTCGGTCCCTCTCTTTTTATACTCCCCACCCACTCTTCAAGGTTCCACATAGACGTTGTGGTATTTGCCATCGGAACCCTTGACCAGACGCATTCGCGTTCCTTTTTTGGGTCGTGTCCAGAACTTTTTCGACAGGATCCCACGGTCTCGACCAAAAGCACTTTTGGCCATGCTTCCATCCCAAAACGACTTGAAGACGTGATCCGTGCTGGGAATCAATTTTCGGACCGCTTTTTCGGCCAGTTTGGCGGCCGTCAAGGGAGCAGTGCCCCCCTTCTGGGTACGACGTCGACGACGACGACGACGATTGACTCGTGCCTTGGTGGTGGTTCTTCTTTGACGTTTCTTCGGCATGATGTGATGGTGGGCTTTTTCGTTCGTCTGTTTTTATGTCTTTTTGAAATGCATCGTGACGATGGTGTTGCCAGGTCCAAACTTGGTCAGATCGCCATTGGTTTCGGCCACATTGATTTCCACAATGTCCACCACTTCCTTACGAAGAGGAATGTATTGAATGTGGGTCGGTTCAAAGTACGCGCTGCCGTGTCCCTTGCGCTGGTACATGACTTCC
>JAOXSG010000371.1 GCA_025800105.1 Cohaesibacter sp.
CTGATTGACTGAATAACTGATGTAATGGTGCTTGAATTTGTTCATCTGTTGCATTTTCTGCAACCCTTAACCGTGTCACATATTCAGCATTGGCATCCTTTACAGATTCTTTGCTTACCAAAGCATCTGAAATCAGCTGGCGGCTCAAGGAATCTGCTGGATTCTTCTTACCAGGGATGTGGCGAATTTCCACATTATATCCCTGTAAGATTGAGAGCCAACGCCACACCCTGCTGTTTACAGATGTTTGGTTTGGTAGATGCCTTAAGGGCGCATGATCGGTCTGTATAATAATTGGGTAGGGTCCCTGGAAGTAGTGTTTCCACTGCCCCAAGGCCCATACAATGCCGAGCATTTCTCTTTCATACGCTGAGTAGCGTATCTCTGTAGCATTCAGTTTCCGGCTGGCAAAAGCAATAGGTTGCAGCCCAAAACCGAAGTTCTGCTCCAAAATAGCTCCTACAGCCACATCACTCGCGTCTGTCGTGACAACGAATTGCTTTTCGAAGTCAGGAAGACGGAGGACAGGTGCAGTTGCCATTGCAACCTTTAATGCCGTGAAACTGTTAGCTTCGGCA
>JAOXSG010000388.1 GCA_025800105.1 Cohaesibacter sp.
CCCCTCATCCCCGAATCCGGTCGGTGGGTCCTATCCCCATCCGAGCCTTGCCAGTACATTCCCTGCCCAATCTTGCCCATCAATTTTGTCTGCTGTGTTTTTATTGCGCGCCTTAGCATTAAATGTTATTTTAGGAGAAAATTAAAGTTAATGCTGGCAAGCAAAAGTGCCTGTGCTGACCCAGCGGTCTCTCCCTGTGCTGTGATGTCCTTATTTGGACCTATCAAGCATATATTATACATACGATCATTTCTCCCCTTCTCATATTGCTGCAAGTTTCCTTCGCGGCAAGGTTTATCCCTCCCACCCTCCCCTTGTATTTTATTTCACAGTACATTATTCTACTCTGTTACAAGGCTGCTTTCAACTTGTGTAGTCTACTGTAGGACTTATTCAATAAATTAAGGGCGGGGAATTGCTGCCTGCGGCACCCCTTCAGCCCCGTGCGGGAGCCCTGTCAGGGAGGGAACATTCGACATGCTGGACTGGATTGTACGCCAGGACATTACCCCAGCGTCAATGTCCGCCTTGCAGTACAGGCATGAGGCACCCCTTCGGCATGGCGCCATGTGCTGAGGCCCCTCATCCCCGAATCCGGTCGGTGGGTCCTATCCCCACCCGAGCCTTGCCAGTACATTCCCTACCCAATCTGGCCCATCAATTTTGTCTGCTGTGTTTTTATTGCGCGCCTTAGCATTAACTGTGTGGTAACAGAATCTATGTGCGGTGCTGTTATTGATGTAGAAGCAGCAAACTGCTGTGGAGCTTCAAACTGTAAGTCGGGTACGCCTAGCCCTCCTTGA
>JAOXSG010000435.1 GCA_025800105.1 Cohaesibacter sp.
TCCCCCTCGATGACACTCGTTACTCTAAAATGCGACTCAATTCCCTGGGCCAATTACTTCACACAAGGTCACAAAGGAGCCCCACATGCTGGCTTCCAAACTGGCAATTTACTGCAGCTCACATTTCCCACTCAAAAACCACGGAGAATCCCACCCTTATGGATCTCCCGGAACTCCCACCACTAATAATGGAACAATCTTTTTTCATGCCGGTCTCGGCCATCCGCTCTTTCTTCCAAGCTGTCACCAAGGTTCCGGTATATCGCTTCCCGAAAACGCTTGGCTGGCCCACCTTGGATGCTGGCTTGGATCCCACTCCCCCTCCAGCATCTCCTTCATTCGCCAACCTCAATTTGCTACTTCGCCTCCTTCCCAACTTCTTCCCACCGTCAGTACGTGCTCTCATTACCTCTTACAAAGAAACCGACTCCGCAGCCTCATCACATTTTTACACCTCTGAGGCCTTCACCCACTTGCAACAACTCAACATAAGACCGGGTACTTCC
>JAOXSG010000440.1 GCA_025800105.1 Cohaesibacter sp.
GATTCTAAAACCTTTTGATACGAAAGCTGCGAAACGAAAACTCGGGTTTCCTTTTCTTCGCTTGATTCACAAGCATTCAGCAACCTTCAAAACATCAATTCAACACAAACGCCCCACTCAGATTCCAACCCGTCTGGATCAATAAATCGGAACGATGTCCACAAGCCTCCATCTCCACAAAGTGATTGAATCAAGCATTCAAAGGATACATCGTAAATTCAGAAAACATCACTGGTTCCATGAACGAGAAATATAATAGTAAAACCTGTGTTGTGTTGTATCATTCGTCGTAAATATATATTCCTTTATGATAAGATGTCATGAGCCTCCGTTGCTGATCTATATTCACGTAGATCTGACCTATTACCAACAAATCTGAGAAATAGCAAGGCCCAGTGAAAGTACATTTCAAAGCCTCCACTTCAAAGCCAACAAATTACAACAGCAAATGCTGCCTTCCACGCAAGCGGCGCTCGTTCATAAGCCTAACAGTCGGAAACGAAATCGGACACACACACACACAAACGTGCAGAGTTCACATCACAAACTTTCCATCGCTGATTTCAATCAAACTTCAACTCATCAACCCAACACACGCAACTTCAAACGTTGTTTAGTTTTCCAAAAGCATTATGTAGACACGTACATCCCCCAGACACGGACATCTGAAAGAGCACGCATCAACTGCACCAAACGTCACGAAAAGGCTCGTCAAAGATTGCGAGCGACCAAGGTCTTGAGAGAGCATCTTATGTCACTGGTCGACGCACCCATGATATATCCAACCGTGCGGAGCAGCAAGCAACGCCGCTCCAAAGGAATGCAAGTTCCATCACAGCATGCCGATACAGGAAGTACGGCCAATGCTTGCATGGCCTGTTTTGCATCGACCACATATTCAACGAAGCGCCCAGCGCCACGATCTACGCAATTCTCACAAGGTCCTTCCACATGCGGCAGCACATCTTTGACGATCAGATCTTGTAAGAGCATGGTCTCTGGAACAGTTTCGAAAGTCAGCGCAATGACATCCTCCAAAAGCACTCTAGACGGCAGAGTTCCGTCCCTAGAGACAAACAAGCGAAAACAACATTCTCGACCACACAAAACCTGCAATGTTTGTCCGAGACAACCTCTTGTTGTTGATTTCTTCATTTCATAATGGTCAGTAAGAAGACAGTCAAGTGCTGGTTGAAGAGATTTCGCATGCGCAACGCATTTGTCCTGCACCGCAATCAGAGCCTGTTGCACCAGCAGCGATTCGGATCGTGTCACGATCTTTTTCGTCGCTAACGACTGACTTCGGTGCGTGGCCACGACAGGACTGTGCGTCGCAGTCTGCGAAAGGAGCAAGGCGCCGTCCCGTGTCACTATCAGCGGAAACATCAACATATGGTCAGACAACATAAACTGATCCAGATTCATTTCAATGATCTGCAGAGGCAACGAGCTGAGATACTGGTGCGCTATTTCCGCAAGCAAAGACAAATCCACATGACCAAGTCTGCGAATGTACGGTATCACATCGCCAATTCTCCAAATTTTTGCCCATCCACTTCTGTTGACTTGACAAGTCAATTCCTGTAGCTCGAACATGACCGGGGCAGGCAGCCCGTCATGGATCAGTTCTCCGACACAAACTTTGATCGTCCATCTTTCTTGTTGGAGCAACGTCAACACAAATGTCTCGGGATTCTCTGGCACCAAAAACAGATCTGGTTTAGGATATACAACAAAATCATTCCACAGTAACAACGTGCCCTCATCCTGCGTTAGGCACTCGGCCTGCAGCATTTCCTTCTGCAGTTGCTCAAGCCACGGCTGGCCAGAAAATAAGGTAACTTCACATAGCTTCTCTCCAGCATCGTTGCAAATGGTCCATAGCTGCCCTGAGGAATAGGAGTAGAGACTACTCATAATGAATTAGGCACGCGGAGCCAGAATACTTCTCTGGGAGAGATTATTATAATCATCATGTCCCAACGGTCATGTGCATAATCAACAGATTATTATAACAGTTTTGAGCTATGGACAAAGACGTAATGTTCTCCACACGAGACCACGCTCCGAGCAAAAGAGAGCCTCCAGCCAAGTGAAGGTTGAATACATTGAAAACCAGCCGCAAAATCTAGCATCAAGTCACCGGCACCTCAACGCGGACAAAAGCAACTTTTTACAGTGAGACAAGGCATCGAATCACGTACAATTCAATGCAACGTGAGCTCGCCGCATGGTTTGAATGTCTATGTACATTTTCAAGAACTTCAATTTCATCGCCGTTTGCGCCACTGCCACTGCGGCGATTTGGCGAACTTCGCGTTCGCTAAGAACCATCCCGCCCCAGACGTCATGATTTCGTTCAGGGAGAGAGCCAAAGGGCCCAAAAACCGAGAAAAGCCACTCGGAGACAACATCCAACAAAGGTTTCACGTATTCCATGTTGATACCCACTGGTTCCACAAATGCTTCAACGCCTGCGTCTTCGAGGCTTTTCAACACCGCCTTCACCCGTCTTTTGCTTGCAAACTGAGCACATTGTTGAGGACCATGCTGACATGGAGTGCGGCCCCATATGCGCTCCAACGGTAATTCTTGATGTATGCCCCGCAGCATTTCCTGTTCAAATACCACTGGTAAGCGACACAATCCAAAAAGAATCATCAGAAGAAAAAAAACAAAACGGAACATCAAACGAATTCCAAAGCATAAATCAGCAAAGTTACAGTACACGAACGGTACACGTGTCGAGGAAAATCGTGTCCACGTTCCAACGCAGTGTTCTTTTTGGTGTACCCATGGGAATCGCCACCAATATTCTCTCTTTCCTCTGCAGGAATGCGTTCCACAGGCATCCGTTGTCGATGCGTGACAAACAAAAGGC
>JAOXSG010000444.1 GCA_025800105.1 Cohaesibacter sp.
TCTCAAGTGAGTTTTATATCACCTGCCATTTTGAAATCCACTGAGTCTCAGTTCTATGCTGCCTAATGAAACCCACCAGAAACAATCTCTGGAAACCGTAAAATTGGATGGGTGTGATGCACTTGCCAGGCCATGGTTAGGAGCTCGTAAGAAGCATGCGTGGCAGACTTCCATATATGGACGGGTGTTGTATAACAGATTAAAATTTGCCATTCAAATTAGGTTCTAGCAGAGGTCCGGGAAGCACGTTTTGCCCTTACCCTGCCAAAGACGAATTTGAAAAACAATAGCCATTGTCTTTCCGGCCCTGCAATTGGCTAATGGCACAGATCCCCTAGCAATGGTCCAAGCAGTTCACACCCAGTCAATGTTAGGGTTTTAAGAGATCATTTCCAGTAGGTTACAATAGGCAGTATGGAACTGGGACTAAGTGGATCTCAAAATGGCAGGTCATATCAAACTCACTTGAGAATCGGATGGAGGGAAACAGGGATACTTGCAGGAGAAGATGTGGAAATCAAAGAACTAGACTGTAAGGTGATTTATAAGTGTCCACATATTTCAGTGCTGTTTGCTTTAAACAAGGTTTGGTGAGAACTTGACATCCTTGTTTACTATAAATGTGGCTGGCTGGCTGGCTGGCTGGCTGGCTGGCTGGCTGGCTGGCTGGCTGGCTGGCTGGCTGGCTGGCTGGCT
>JAOXSG010000809.1 GCA_025800105.1 Cohaesibacter sp.
GATGTTGGTGGCTGCGCTATGGGCTTTGATTTATTGCGTGCATTTTGTTGGGGATGCGCCACCTGAATTGATCTTTCTCCTCTATCTCGGCATGCCCTTTTTATTGTTATCATTTCATGAAGAGCGTATCGCGCTGTTCCTCACTGTTGTTGCAATTTCAGTGATGTCGACAATCGGATTTATTGACTATTGCTGGAGTCTCGCTTTGCATTTCGACTGGCCTCATTCAGGGGGCTATGAGGCTTTGCCAGGGGTGCGGCTCGGGATGGTGCTGAGTGTCGGGGTTTTGGTGATGCTTCAGCTGGGGTATTTTGCGTATCACGCTGAACGCAGCACTTATCGCGTTGCCCGTGCGATGGCGCAGACCCGTGAGGCGGACAAAGCCAAGAGTAGATTTTTGGCAAACATGAGTCATGAGATACGGACGCCGATGAATGGGATCATCGGCACGATTGATATTCTGGAGCATTCAGGGCTGCGCGAAAATCAACAGCAGGCGATGTCAACGATCCGCGAAGCG
>JAOXSG010000458.1 GCA_025800105.1 Cohaesibacter sp.
GTTATTGGTCAAAAAACTGCACTTTGGAAGACGAAGTGTTGCTCTTTCCCATCGCGAAAGGATTTTTTGGGGAAATGAGTCAGCGCGATGTTATCGAATTTTAAAGTTGGACAAAATCTGCTGATTCAACTGATGCCGAAATGCATCTAATTAGCTCAAAGTAAACATCATCATACCTGGCATTAATTTTTTCGCAGTAAACGTTCATTCTACAGCTCAATTAACGTGAAACATCTCACCTTTATGTCGTTGTATCGAAGAAGAGGACTGTAGTCCTGTACTGAGTGTTGCTTCATCGCGATAAAATCCGAGCGTGAGCGACTACAAGAAAACTTTCCAGAATATCGCAGCGCGGTTAGTCGTATTTCGGAAGAAGTTGATGCGATGATTTTCTGTTCCCATTTTCCTTAAAATAGCAGGCTTTTAGTACTCTACGTTAACGTTTGATTAAACGTTAGGTTTGAAGTGAGCAGCGAACTAAGATACGAGCGAAAAGTCGTAAATT
>JAOXSG010000475.1 GCA_025800105.1 Cohaesibacter sp.
AAGCTCACTGGTGTCCATATTTTTCCAGGATACACCACGAGATTTTTAACTCGATTTTTGCTTTGCTGAATTTGCGGTAGCCATCTTGAATAAAGCTTCTACGTATGCTTAGTAAGATTCGTGCTCATGACCAAAGAGATGAAGGCTCCTCCGAAAAAGGTTGGTTCGGCTCGGTCAAACGTTTACACTACACATTTCAACCGAGCCAGACTAATATTTCTGGCACCCGTACCAATTTCACCCGTACTCGGACTACGACCTTTTCAGAGGGGCCGAGCGCGGGTGAAATTTTGGTTCGGCAGGGATAACATTTGGTACTGCAAAGTCCTTTACACTACAAAATTTATCCGAGCTGAACCATTTTTTTGGGTACGAGTACCATTTTTATCCGATCCCGTACCAAAACTTTTCCGTAGTGTAAATAGGGCTTCAGACTCCTTCAGTCATGATAACTCAAACCCCCAAAAATCTCAGTTCTCTCTGAATCATGGAAACTCAGTCCCAAAAAGCTCAAACCCCTCCGTATCACAAAACCTCACACCACGTAAACCCTTTAATGTC
>JAOXSG010000488.1 GCA_025800105.1 Cohaesibacter sp.
CACAGCTCATGGATCTGAAGGCCAACAACCCTCATCTGAGGTTAATCCCTTCAAGGTGGGTCGCTGCCTACAAGTCACCCACTCGTGTCCGTACCAGAATAGTTGCCAAAGACTTGAATCGTGGGGTTTCCGCCAGGAAACTAGGCATCTCGTCACCCACGCCCTCTGTTGATGGATTACACTTCGTTTTAGCTCTTGCTGCTCAACGTGGATGGCAACTTAAAGGACTAGATGTGGCCCATGCTTTTATGCATAGTCCCATCCCAAAGAAAGAGTGTATTGTTCTACAACTACCGCAGTCTGTATCATTGGAAGATGGTAGTCTCGCCTACCTGGTGCTTTATCGAGCGCTGAATGGTCTGAGAGATGCATCCCTTGCATGGTTGAATTTACTCAGCGAGAGTATTAAATCTGTTGGTTTGATTACAGATGACATGGAACCGTGTATTTACCAGGGCTGCATCCAGCGAAAAGGAAAGCACATTGGTTCAGCAATCTTAATTGCATATGTTGATGACCTGCTTCTTTGTTCGGATTCGGATGATGTGGAAAAGGTGGTTGAAGACACGATTGGCGCGGTGGTACCTCTGAAAGAGACTGGTAGAATTAAGAAAGCACGTGAAGGTGGTGGTTCGCTGATTTTCATTGGTCGACACATTTTCAGAGATGGACACAAGGATGACTTGAAATTGGGTGTGGATCCCAAGTTTTTGGACACAGTGTTCAAGGAATACAACATTTCCAAAAGCAGTCAAGCTATCCCAGATGTTGCTGCACACATTGAGAAGACGGTTGATGACACCAATGCCCAGATTCCACTGTCACAAGAGGCGTATTCTAGATTCAGACGCGCACTTGGAAAACTTCTTTGGATGGCACAAGTGAGGCATGATATCAAGCTATATCTGTCTTTGATCGGCTCTCAGCAGGCAGCACCTATGGCAGGTACTGAGGCAGCAATTCGAGCGATCTTGCGCTATCTGCATGGTGACATGAACACAATGTTGTCAATTCCCAGTGGTGAGTATTTTACACATGCTTGCCCAGGTTGGGATGAAGTTGGTGTGGTACACGCCTTTAGTGATGCGTCTCATGCCCCGTACCGTTTCAATGGACGACGGAGCATTACAGGTGGAGCTATTTTTGTGGAAGGAACTCTCATCAAGACCACGGCGAAGCAACAACAAAGTGTGGCTCTGTCTTCTTGTGAGGCAGAACTTTATGCGTTGCAGGCAGTGTCACAGGAAGCGATTGCTTTAGCGGCATTCTGCACGAGAATTTATTCTGGCCTGGAGGAGTGTGCAAAGGATGCAGTTGGATACACGGTGATGGAGTCAGATTCCGAGAGCGCTTTGACTCTCATTGCTGGCAAGGACGTTCCTAAACGGTCCCGACACATTGAAATCCGATTGCATTGGATGAGAAACAAGATAGAAGTCGAAGAGCTTGCTATCAAATATAAACCAGGAACAGACAACTGTGCAGATATGTTCGCGAAGTGTCTTGGCACAAGAGATTTCCTCAGGCACCGAACCGTCCTTGGATTTGCACAACATGAGGTCCCTATCAATGACTTGAACAGTCTCAGAGATACTCTTTTGACTGGTGTTTCTGCAGGTCCTGGACAGGAAATGGCTTTCATCGAGGTTTGCTGCTCTCCGAATTCGGCCTTGAGG
>JAOXSG010000497.1 GCA_025800105.1 Cohaesibacter sp.
AGAAGGTTGTTACCATGCTTACGCAAAGCGCGCGAACCAATCGGGAGCTTGAGGTGCTGCAAAACCGATAACAACAACAAACATCGACAACAAGAACGAAATAAAAAAACAAACGACAACAACAACAACAACAACAACAACGACAACAACGACAACAAGAGCAACCCACCCCCACATCCCTCCCTTTCACATACCTATTTCTCTATATAATTATTTAGCTGCTTCGTTTCTGGTCTCCGAATTTTGACACCCCAGGAAAATTGCTAACATGTGGGGTTATCCGGTCCTATAATTCCTTTTTGTTAATTTCCAGTGCCTACCTCTCCATCAGGAGAAGTAAAATTTGGTGTCCACAGGTGTTGTGGTGGAAGAATTTCGCTCGTACAAGGCAATGCTTCTGGGCTGCTTGGCACAAGGCGATTTTGCTCAGCACGAACTCGGTCGCCCAATGACGCCTTCTTCAGTCGCTTCTTGAGATCCAAGTCTCCCCGATTGGCGTCTCGTTGGTCATTTTCCTTCCCTGTCTTTTGCGGGCTCATAGCGAGCCCAAGATCCATGGCATCCCAAGGTGTTGTGG
>JAOXSG010000498.1 GCA_025800105.1 Cohaesibacter sp.
TTTTGCTTGAATTATCTTCATTTTCCCTTTTCCGTTTTGCAACTCTTTTGATCTCAGTGCTGTTAATTTTGTTTCGGCATGACTTGTGCCAACAAGCATTGTTGCTACTGAGAGTAAACTCGATGCCCTCCCCACTTTCGAGTTCACTGATATCAAAACCAAAGGGGCTTTCATCTAGTTCTTGCAACTCAGAAAGGTTAATTTGTAACCTGCCCCAGCATCTTTCCTTTTCGAATTTGCTGGACAGACAAGAGGTTCTCTGGTTATCGTTCTACTGAAGTACGCACAACTTCCAACCGATTTCTCTTCGAGACTCAGTTTGTTCAGTGGACCTTTCACTGGGGTTAATTACTCTCACCACCCTTGCCATAAATATAACCTAAAATAAAGATTACGGTAAATTCAGACGAGAAACCATTGTACAGTGCCGTCTCAACTGAGATAATTAATCTGGAATAAGAAAACCTACCCTGTTATTGTAATGAGATGATTTGACAAGATTATTCCACAACTGGAAGTGCT
>JAOXSG010000505.1 GCA_025800105.1 Cohaesibacter sp.
ATTTGCTTCGGCATCTCCCCAGCGCCAGACAGCCTTATCCCGAGTTAGGTCTGTCAGCGGTTTTGCCAATTGAGAGAATCCCTTAATAAATTTTCGGTAATAACTAGACAGTCCCAAAAATGAACGAACATCATGCACGGATTACGGCCACGGCCAGTCCAGTACAGCCTTCACCTTTTTAGGTGAAGCGTGAATTCCCTCCTTACTCATTTCAAATCCAAGGTAATCTACCTTGTCTTTGAGGAATTCACACTTATGAAGGCGACCGTATAACTTGGTCCGGCACACCCTATCCAGTGCAGTGTTTAAGTGATCCCAATGTTCCTCCACTGAATGACTAAATATCAAAATGTCATCGAGATAAACCAATATAAAAGAATTTATCTCCTTAGCAAAGACTTTATTCATCAACCTTTGGAAAGTGCTGGGAGCATTGCACAATCCAAAAGGCATGACTCAAATGGGTACAGAAGGCTTGCTAATCGAGTCCTCGGCCATGGCTATCTGATGATAGCCTTGAGCTAGGTCCAGTTTACTGAAAATTCTGGCCTGCCCTAATCTATCAAGAAGCAGATCTATCCGCGGAAGCGGATAGCGGTCCTTAATAGTCTGTTTGTTAAGCGCCCGATAATCGATACACATCCGCCATCTGCCGTCTTTCTTGGGCACGAATAAAATCGGTGCTCCGTACGGACTGCATGATGGACGGATAAAACCCTGAGCCAGGAGATCCTTAATCTGCTCCTCTAGCTCGTCCTGCTCAGCAGGACCCAACCGGTATGGAGGCCGGTATGGAGGGTCGCTACCTGGTTCTATTTCAATTTGGTGTTGTACCTCCCTATTGGGTGGTACACCCTTAGGTAGCTTTTCAGGAAACGCATCTCGATACTTTTGTATCATTTTCTCGAG
>JAOXSG010000541.1 GCA_025800105.1 Cohaesibacter sp.
CCACAGCAACGCCACAATCAGCTGCTATGAAGAGTCCTTTAGAGAACTTGGAGCTGTAAAATTATCCCCATCGGCAAACCGAAAACGTTTACGCTACGAAAACAGGCAAAGAGCTGGAGGGTCTTCGATCGTTGCATGTCTAGTTCTGACAGAATTTAGGAGAATGTTTTAAAATCGTGTGCAATGAGGGCAGATTTATTTAATTGGCCAAAATTTTGACTAACCAGATTAGTCTTCTTCAGGGTCAGGCCTATAAACCGAGGAACCCATGAGCACCCGCGCATGAGTAAAGGCTACTTGCAGCCTCTTGTTACTCATGCGGGGTAGCGGCATGAGTTAAGGTTTCGGCTCCGTTTTTCTTTTTTTACTCATGCGCGGTAGCGGCATGAGTTAAGGTTTCGGCTCCTTTTTTCTTTTTTTTACTTTTTATTAGTATTTTTATTTTTATTTTTGGTGTCTCATTTGGGCATGTAAATTTATGCATGCATATTTTAGCTTTGATCTTTC
>JAOXSG010000542.1 GCA_025800105.1 Cohaesibacter sp.
CGATCTGCTCGAGCTCGATTTCTCTTTCTTCGTTTGGCATCTTTCGCTTTTTCTTCTGAATCATATTTGTATCTTCTTTTGTTTTTTGTCGGTTTCCCTTCACATACTCCACCTTTGTGTGCCCTTGAATCATGGCGTTCAAGGCACTCCGACCTCGCCCCCAGCTGACTGAACTGGCCACAATGGGGCGCACTCAGTTTCCCGGCCTTGGAGGCACAGGCACTGGGGCAGCATCCTGCACCTGTGGCTGAGGTGCAGGTGCTCCTGACCCGGACGCGGTCAGGGAGGCATTGACTGACGTGTTTCTTCCATGACCACGCTGTATGTTTCGTCCTCCTCTCCTTCCTCTCATAGCTCTTCCTCGTGTAAACCTGCCACCACGACCACCACGAAAGTTGCCTTGTTGAGGCGACGGACATTCATAGGACCAATGGCCCCAACCTTTGCAACGGCTACATTGATTATACCCAATTGGTGGGTATTGCTTTTGTCCTTGCATTTGGCCAGCTGCAAATGATTGTGTATTGGATCCTTGTGCTTGACTGTTTTGTCCGGGTGATTGCTGTACTGCATTGAAACGGCCGCGACCCCGTGTAAATCTTCCTCGTCCTCGATTCCATGATCCTGACAGTTGATTTTGCGTATTTCCAGCCACGGTACCACGAGCCATTTCGATCTTCTCAGCTTGATGAATTGCTGCGTGAAGATCGCCCGGTTCAGCAATCACAACTAATTCGGCCACTTTTTGATGCAATCCCCAAATATATTGGGTTTTGGCCCAGTCTTTATCAAATGTTGGCAGCTTAGCCAACAACGCCTCAAATCGTGTCGAAAATGAGCGGACGGATTCAGATTGTCCTTGCTTGATATTTCGCAACGCTGCCCTCGCTCGATTGACTCTGGTCATGCTCCCGAACCGCTTCTGCAACAAAACAGACATCTCCAAAAAGTCTGCGGGACGGGAGCCGTGGCGTTCCTTCAATAATGCCGTCCACCAGTCTGCGGCTGCTTCTTGCAGCAAAGTAGCCATATATGCTACTTGCTGACGCTCGTTCGCTTCAGTGAGGTAAATAAAATCCCCCACCTTGGCTAGCCAGGTGTCGATGTCTTCATTGGCTCTTCCATTGAAGACTGGTGGCTCTTTTGGCTTGATGCCAATATTGAAGGTGGCCGGTTGGGTCATTCTGTTCCTCGGTGGGACTCCTGTCATTCCGATATTTCCACTGCCATTGCCATTACCCCCAGTGCCGCTGCTACCAGGGAATACTGACCCAAATGATTCCCTGCGGCCACTCTGCTGGCGGGTAATAGGTGGGAGATCCCAACTTCCAAATCCAACACTGGAATTCACATTTGCTGCTTCATAAGGGGTGAAATTTCCAGCAGGATCAAATGTACCAATGTTCCCCAGAACCATTGATGGGGAGGAAAGAATAGATGTGGTCTGAGGTGTAGACATTGCTGATGATATGGGACCACTTCCAGATGCAACATTTTCATATCCCATAATCAA
>JAOXSG010000547.1 GCA_025800105.1 Cohaesibacter sp.
CCTCAAGCATCTCCAGCGTGCAAAGTTCAAAGTCTTTGTTACCTTCAAGTGTTACCCGTGCTTCTTTCAGAATTCGTACACCAATGGCACACTGCTGATGAGAGCCTTCCCCTGCCGGTTTTCATTTGCAGCTCCTAAAGCCGGCCACAACACACTGGCGCTTTCTGGCAATGGTGGCAGCTGAAGATAGTCGCCAGACAAAAGCACCACCGGCATTCTGCCGAAAAGTTCGTTCACTTTCATATACTCATCTACCCTCAATCCGTGTTCCCTTGCACGGCCATGAGTATGTCTTACAGCATTTGCGTGCAACATAGTAGCCGGCATCTGGGAAAGTTCGTCAAATGCCAAAGCAGCTGCTGGAGCGGTAATTTTTACTATCTTTGTTTTTGTTTTACCTTTAAGCCCCAAATGTTCGACTTTTTCACGGAGCTAGTTGCATTCAGACCGATGCTGTTATGAACGGTGCGGCCTCCAAATAAACGTGCGCTAGCATTGCTTGGACATTGTCTTCCACATCCTCCGCGGCCAAAAAACACATTCAATCAAGGGCTTGATGGCTCTTAACACGGTGTGTGTCTTGCCGCCTAGAAACATCACCTGTAAGTTTTCACCATCCCATGACGATGGCAATAATTCACTGCCCTCATGTTTGGACCACATTCTCTGCAACTGCCTCGCAACCGAGGAAACTGCATCAATCTGTTCATCATTCAAGGCCTGGCCAACAAAATCTTCACAATATCTAAATCG
>JAOXSG010000567.1 GCA_025800105.1 Cohaesibacter sp.
GCCCTAGTTAGCGGCAAAGATCCTCTTGCAGTAGGTGAGCAAGAGCTGCACTGGGTGTGGGAAGAAGCAACAAAACAAGACACAGAAAACCAAACACAACCAAAACAACCAAGCAAACCAACAACAAGCAAACAACAAGCAAACCAAACAAAAAACAAGACAAAACTCACCCAAGTGCAGGTAGCAAAGGTGAAACGGTGAGACGCTACGCCCTCTCTCAGCACTCAGTAGTTCTTCGCCCGGAATTCCGCCATTGCAGCAGCCTTCAGCAAAGTCCAGTGCGCTCCATTGTCTCTTCCACTGTCATGCGCAACTCCAGGAGACTATCCACAAATCAATATGACCAGATCATGTCTCCCGTCCATCTCGTACATCCGGTAGATTCTTCTTGCGGTATACCCCTTGTTTAGTGCGCCACGTGTGCACCTTGAGGTCCTGGAGCTCCTCGAGCTCCATCTGAATGGCATCATCCTGATCTTCGAAGTTCCTGAAGACGTCTGTCAAGTCCAGCATAGCAGGGCCTACTCCTTGTTGCAAGCCCACATAGTAATCCTTTGTTCTTTCCCAGTTGTGCTGCAGATGAGCAGCC
>JAOXSG010000597.1 GCA_025800105.1 Cohaesibacter sp.
CAGCTCAGCTTTCCAAATTAGACATCGTGAGGAGGAGGATGCTACGTTCAATTGTTGGTTGGGTGCCTGTTGTAAATGGTGACTGGCATGATGCGATGTCAAGAATGAATCAAAAACTGCAAAACGCATATCGAATTTATCCAATGAAATCATGGCCTGAGAGGATTCTGAGGGGCAAATTCCGTTTTGCGGCAAAGATCGCATGTAAAGTGAATCATTGGCCAGTTCTTTGTTCAAGATGGCAACCTGGTTATTTTTATGAAAGAAATTTCCATGTGCAACCTCGTAGGCGCCCAGGTCGTCCACCGAAGCGATGGGATGATCAACTCCGGGCTTTCTCAGAACATGTTTTTCATTCATCATGGACGACTGCTGCCCGTCATGGGGCACAATGGTTGTCCCATGAACAGGCTTTTGTGCAGTTTTGTTCAGAACCATGATGATTGAATTTGAATTCTTTCCCATGTCCCTTGCGGACCGTAGCAGTTCTGCTGACTCGAACGGGATTGATTGAGTGAGTGAGTGAGCCCTAAAACGGGCTCGCCACTGGCGTGCAGGCCTGGCCTTTGACCTGTGGTCTGAGACCTCGTGTTGGCACAAGGATCCCCAATGCACGCGGTGTACAGACGTTGAAATTGATCTACATTGTGAGTCTGAGGTGGCTCTTGGTGTTTGTAAAGTCTTGTACATTTGAGGTAGGTTTACGCCGATCACCTGCGCCCAAATGGGCCGCCTACGGGCATGCAGGTTTGATTTGATTTGATTTGATTTGATTTGTA
>JAOXSG010000620.1 GCA_025800105.1 Cohaesibacter sp.
ATGATGTTTTCCGTTTAAGATATCAATTAGCTCCGCTTCAGTTTTAGTTGTAAATTGTGCATCTGTTGAGCAAGCTCGATATTAATTCTCCTTTCTTATGTAGTGATCTGTGACTATATGTAATAACAATTTTGTTGTCGATAAATAGGTTGCACGGTTATTCATTGTGTTCGTTATAATGACAACACAGTGTATTATCATGTCTCACGATGTAGTCCGGCACTTGAGATGTAGATCGCGACGTTTCTACTGCTTACTGCTAGTCTTCATCACGCGATGAGGTCGAATGATTACCCTTCACCATTTGTATCATGATGGTCAGGAGTGGTGCATTTCGATCCTCATCGTTCAGGGAAGGTATTCCCAGCGCGGTCCGCTGTACCGCTCTCCCGATCCGAGAAGTTGTTCTCTCCGGCGGTCCGCTGCTGTACTGATCTCCTGTTATGTTACTTTACCGTGAGTATCCACGCTTCAGGAATGTCCATTCCATTATCCCTGTTGATCACGTTATTAGGGTGCTCTG
>JAOXSG010000632.1 GCA_025800105.1 Cohaesibacter sp.
TTGATGTTTAGACTTGTTTGTCCACAGCGTGGCATTTGGTTCAAAGGTTTTGATGCTGGAGATGTTGCGCGGCCGCATGCGGCGGCGGCGTAATGTTGTGGCCGGACGAAGCCCTGAACAGGGCGAACCGGTTAGGGAAAGGCGAAGAAGAAGAAGAAGAAGAAAGAGGACTGCCGTCAATTTGCAACACAAGAAGATCAAAACTCAAGTCAAAACGTCACTTTGTTCCAGGTCCAGGAGGAACCACGCATGGTGGATGCCATGACAACGCAGAAGGTGGGAGACTAGTATTGGGTAGGTGCTCTTGCTGGACATGCTTGTGGGTGGCAAAATTTACAAGATGCTTCAGGTATGCAAACATGGGAGGGAGGGAGGCTGCTGCTGCGCTTCAGAAATGAATGGCTGCTACAAACACGACGCAAAAAAAAAAGCAGTATGAAGGCGCAATTGCCGCAGAATAGAAACTGTTGAGGATGAATGGTGCAAAGGATGCCTTCGATTTAGATATTGTGAAGATTTTGTTGGCCAGGCCTTGAATGATGAACAGATTGATGCAGTTTCCTCGGTTGCGAGGCAGTTGCAGAGAATGTGGTCCAAACATGAGGGCAGTGAATTGTTGCCATCGTCATGGGATGGTGAAAACTTACAGGTGATGT
>JAOXSG010000671.1 GCA_025800105.1 Cohaesibacter sp.
AGTGTCCAAACCGATTTGCAGCATCTTCTCAGACCCGGACGCACTGTCCTGCCAGATCTGCTCAATGTCCATCACCCCGTAAAAACCGCTGGACAAGTCCAGCCCGGATAGATCAACACTTATATTATCAGCAGCGACAACACCCTTTTGTGGCATGGGTGGCACCGGGTTTGTGCCCACATGCACCATAGCCTCTTTGACATAGACCACCTTCCCAGACGGGGCTGAATTGTAAAGGCCGACATAGAGCAAAAGTGCGCAGCTATTGCCTTGCACCAGAGGGGCAGAGCTAACGATTTCTATCTTGGTCTCAAGGCTGGCTGACAGGCCCGTGACAAACCAACGGCCCGAACCAAAATTAGAAATGGTCCCCGGCCCGGACAGGATATTGATTTGCCCGTCCACAAAGGCACCTGTATTAAAGTCATATATGCCCAGAGTGAGGCCATCGCCAGAGCCGCCTTTTAAAGTCAGCTCAGCGCGGACCCGCTCGGCCACGCCGGTAAAGGACAGCTTTGAATATTTGTAAGGGCCGCTGGCTGTTTTCTCAATTCGGTAAAAGCCATCATCAAGCGTGACACTATTGCTCAAAGCTTGGGAGCTGATCCGCAAATCAGGATCAATCAGTTGCTCCACTTCCCGCCAGACCAAAAGCCCCTTATCGGTCAGTCTTGGTTGGTTTGGAGCAAACTCTTTAATGCGGCCCACCCCATCAAGCACCCATGCGGTGCTGGGGCGGGAGCAGACAAGCAGCTCTGATAAGCTGGTTTCCTGCCCGCCTAAAGCGGCGCGATTGTTAACAAAATCAAACTGAAGGAGAGACGTGGAATCGATCCATGAAGAATTGTGACCCCATAGAGTAAATCCTGCATTCAAACGAAAACCAAACATCACTTAAACCACCATACGTAAATATCGTGGGGCAAATGGTCCCACGATATTTGGAGTGGTTGAAAAGTCAGGCCTCGTCTTTGGAGACAACCCCATCGGAATCAACAATGGGCAAGTTTTCGAACCCCACATTTCCGCTAATTCTGCGATTATTTGGATAGTGATAGGACATAACACGATCCAAACTAAATGGCTTGATGGTGACTGCATTGCCTTGGTTTCCACCAAGCACCATTAAATTGCCAAAGGTATCACGGCCAACTACAAAACCAACATGACCGTAAGGCCCGCTCTTTTTACCGCGATAGAACACCACAACCGCCCCGACACAAGGACCGGCTAGCCGTTGCCCCCAATCTTGCCAGTAATAGGATTTTGCTCCCGCCGAACGCGTGGAGCGAATCCCGCATTCTTCCAGCACACCACCAACAAAACCTGCACACCAAGGCGTTTCATCGTCAGTGAAGGGCATACGGATCTTTTGCCACCATTCCAGAATTTTCGGATTGTGCCTGTTTCCGCGATATTCTTTCAAACCCAAATAGGAACGCCCAACCTGCAACCAAATTGGCTCATCCTTATCAGCTTCCTGTTTTTGATAGGTCTTGCGACCAGCCGTCACAGCATCCACACGACCATCAAACAATGCCGCCTTGGTCAGCGGACCAATATAAGAACGCGCGCGATACCCAATAGACTTCTTGAACTTGATAATGGCTTGGCGCGATTGAGGCCCCCAAATGCCATCAATTTTGCCATAATAAAATCCTTTGGCTTTTAGCGCCTTCTGAAGCCGTTTCACTTCCTGCTTTGTCATAAAAAACCCCCATGTTGAAAATGTCCAACATGAGGATAGAAGCGATAGGAATCTGGTTGATTTCTTGTACTAGCTTACAACAGTCGCGTCTGTTGATCGCCTCCAACTTCCACCATCCGAAAATGCCATCACTGCACCACCGGAAGCGTCATAGACATAGACAACAGCCGCTGATCCCACACTTGCAGGATCAGGAAGACCAGCAACAGAATATTGCTTCAGCTTCAAAGCAGCCCCCAATTCAGTCACACCAGAATCACGATGAATGGTCATTGCCTGATGCCAATTAGACCCGTCTGCGCTAACCTTGAATTCGAAGTTATCAGAGCCAGTCAATCCAATTTCAGCACGCCCGGACCAGTTGATTTGAAAAAGAAAGGAACCCGTATCACCAGACGCATTCTTATTGACCTTCACTTGATGACCGGCACCCGCATGATTGAAGAGACTGGCCTCAGAGCTAACAGACAACCGGTTGGTATCATCCGCTGTTGTCTGCACTCCAATATGCGTGGCATTCTGTAAGGCCTTGACCTCACCACCGGCAACAATCCAGCTATCATCCTTCCAGGCATAAAGCTTGTCATCAGCTTCAACAAAAGCCACCCAACCATTATTGGCCGCAAAGAAAGTCCAAGCCCCATCCTGATAAGCTGCAATCTGATTATCTTTACCAGCCCAAGCACCAGTTGCACCAGATGCCACAATATACCGATCACCACTTGTCGGATTGGATGGCGCGCTTGTCTGAGTGATGGATTTAACGCAGAGCTGCACCAGGGCATCCAACATTCTCAAGGCTTCATTGTGGGTTACGTGTTTCTGATCTTGAGAAGCTGCGATATAGGGCATTTTTAGCAAATCTGTATCAGCCATCAATCAAAGCTCCTTTTACCAAACACCAACAATGCCGGTTGCAGTGGTGCCGGTTGCCTTGATTTTCTTAACACGTATCGGCATCCAGCCCATCGCGTTCTCAAAGGTCAACTCTTTGCCCGACGCCATTTCAACAACCACATCACCTGCACCACCAACCCAAAAAGCACGACAAGTTGTTGTCAAATTCACACTGTCAGAGGGTGTAATTTCTTCACCATTCCAACCCGGACTTTCAAGACTGGACCGGTAAAGCTCAAATTCATCAGCCATAATTTCACCTCACAAAAGATTGAGGCTTTAACTTAGACTCTGTTTCCATTCGGTGGATTAGTCAGGCACCCAATTGGCACAAAGGGCAGATCCGCGGCCAACCAAAGCTGACATTTGGTAAACCTTGATTTTGTAAGGCACTGTTTCCCCGCCTAAATCAGAAATCCGCTCAGCCTGACTATAGACTGCACTGGTTTCTGTTACAGCGATGGTACGCTTGACCTCTCCACCAAGGGTCAAAATATCCATCTCATAGCTTTCACGATCTTCCCCAAGCGGCACTTGGTATAGCGCCCAGCTATCACCATCCTGCCTGGTACGCCTTATCCAACTAATCAAATGATCCCCATTGCTCTCTATTTTCCATTTGGGATGAACAGGTGAAAAGGGGCGCAAACCCCGACCGCTAAAGGTATGTTGTTGCGTCGTAAAAGAGTCAGAACCGATGACCTCACCGGAAGGCCCATAGCGCCAATAATAGGATTTTCTCAAATCACCAAGGCTCATATCCACTTGAGCAACACCCTCTGCCAAATAGACAATAGCAGCACCAGCGGCAACAATATCCATTATTGCACTTTCCGTACCAAGCTGACCACGCAGCAACCGGCTTAAGCGATATTGATTTGTTCCAATCAGCTCAATCTTTCCCGCCTGAAAGACTTCCCATTGGCCAAAGCTATTCTGAATGGCAAAAGAATTTGCACCGGCAAATAAGTCCAGATCCTCAACCGCGAGCAAAGACCCGCTATAAATTTCGATATCCAATTGGTTCCCATGATCAAACACACCAACCGGGCCCACACCAAAACCAGTCAAACTTTCGCCGATTATGGCAGACCCGGCCACGACTACATTTTCTTGCCAGCCACTTTCATTTTGAGACCGCAGCATAAGTGCCTTCCCCGGCCACGGATCAGCAGCCAACGCCACATAGCCCGCTTTGGCATCATGACCACTCTTGAGCATCGGCAGATCAAGGAAACGCCCAATCACCTTTGTCACTCTGTTATTACTGACACCATTCGTCAGGCTGTAATCAGACCCGGAGATAGCGAATTGTGCGTCAATGAATGCGCTGGCCTTACATTCACGTCCTTCTCCATCATCGATGGAAGTCAAACGCAAATCCCGCGCACCATCTCCATAATCCAGTTTGATTACATCCCCCGGCATCAATGCCAGTCTTGAAGGCATAAGCGTAAAAGAACCATTCTCCCGTGCCGCCCAAATATCACTTAAGAGATAATCCGCAATGGACCGGGCCCGCGCTTCATCCAACACTATAGGCAGCTGACTTTCACTAATTCCAGATGATCCAACAAAATGAGCCTGCGCTTCTGCCGTTGAGGTCTGATAAGCTCGATTGGCATTTATGAATCTCAAGCGCACAGCCTTTGGCAATTCGCTTTCTTGCGCTCTGGTCAGGATTGCCAGTTCGCCTGTTTCTTCTCCATGACGATCAAGCAAAGCATCCTGATCAATATCAGAAAGCACCGGCAGAGCTTTGCGAGAAATTGCCCGAACCTCACCGGCATTTTCAACCAGATCAAACCCGAAAGCCAAAGCCAATGGGGACCAAGCATCACGCAAGGACATCGTGTTATCAATCACATAACCATCACACGCCCCATAAGCCTGATCAAAATCATGATCCGTAAACCCGTAATCTTCTGAGATATGGCGCATCAAATCCGGCATATAGACCAGCCCGACGCGAGAAGACAACCAGTGACCATATTGCCAATTCGCAGCATCAGCCCAAGCATTGCCATCCAAAGGCCAGGAAGGGAATGGCCGCGCATCCCATGACCAAATATGAATGGCGTCAGGATTGACCATAAAGCCACCATAGACGGTCGATACCGGATTATTTGTCCCATCGGCCCAATAATCAATCACGGCCTGCAAGGCTCTGTGCTGTTGCACATCGTCACGCGCACCACTGGAAAAATAAGGCAGTGCACTTTCAGATGATTTAGGATCATAAAAGACATTAGGTTGATTGGCACCAAGATCAAGCGCAGGGCATCCAAGCTCAGTAAACCATATTGGTTTTGACTGCGCCGCCCATGCCGTTGCACCAGATTGCCGCACACCGGCAGGCCGGTCATGATGGCTATTCAGCCACCAATTTTTGATATCTTTCTGACGATAGATCCAGTCTTCACCATGAGCACCATCAAAAATAGCCGTTCGAGACTGCGCCGCCCGTGCAGCGGAATCCGCATAATACCAGTCATAATATTCACCGCCTTCAATATTGGCTTGTAAATAGTCCAACTCATAGGGCGTGACATGCCCTTTCTCGCTATCATAATCCAGATGGTCACGCCCTCGCCGCCAGTCAGACAAGGGAAGATAATTATCAATGCCAATAAAGTCGATATTTGCATCCGACCATAGGGGGTCCATATTGAAAATAACATCACCAGAGCCATCCCCCGGCCTATGGGAATGATATTCAGACCAGTCAGCCGCATAACCAAGCTTTGTGCCTGCCCCGACAATTGAGCGCACATCAGCGGCCAAGATCTTCAGCCCGGAAACAAAGGGATATGAGGTCGCACCATCCCGCACTTGCGTCAAAGCCACCATCTCTGAGCCAATACAGAAAGAAGCAACACCCCCAGCAGCCTTGGCTAAGCTGGCCATATGAAGAATGAAACGCCGATAACTCCATTCATTCGGCCCGCTATAACTGATAGCCTCTCCAGCCACAGAGAAATGACCCGCAGAACAAGACCCAAGAAACGCACTCACCTGACTAGCAGCCGCAGCACTCTTGTCTGGACTACCCGCCTGCCCCGGTGCTGGATGACAGGTAATACGCCCGCGCCATGGAAAAGCCGCCTGTCTCACCCTGCCATATGGATCAATCAGGCTATTATCAGACGCAATATCACCCATGATAAAAGGATACAGCATCACGTCATAACCGCGTGCCTTCAAATCTTGGATAGCATGAATTACCGACTTGTCAGATGGGCTCCCCCCATAAGCAGGTTTGCTTTCACCATCGATCTGGATTTGCGTTACCAGAGCCGCAGTATCGCGTGTGAGGCCCGAAACAGACCAATTATAAGGAGCCGTATTCTTGCCCTTTATTTCAACCTTGGGCGCAATCTTACATTCACCCACTCTTAAATCATCAAAAAACCAACTCACCACCAGACAAACTGATTTAACGTTGGGTATGATGGCTTTCATTTGATCCAGCGACACGTTCCAATCAGAAACCCCTTGCTTTTGGTGCATATTTTCATAGGTTTCCCCGATCACTTCCCCAGAAGTTGATTTTTGCTGTTTTTTGAGAATGCCTGGTTCATACCCAAACTCAGTAGATCCTGGTATCAGATTCACACCCGCAATATCCCTTTCCAACTCTCTTACGGGAGAGGGGCGAACAATCTCAAAAGTCAATTGCGGTATTCTGTTACCAAATTTTGATAACTCCATCCGTTCGAAAACAATGTAGCTTAACCCGCGATAAGCCGGTACATTTCCAGCTCCTTCAACACTTTCAATCAAGCTATCTGGGATTTGATCGTCAGCCCCATGATAAAAGCGGAAAGTATAGGCGGACATGTCAAGTTCCTTGCCATCAGCCCATATACGATTAAGAAACCCAACGGGCCCTTCGCAAATGCCAATAGCAAAATTGGCATAATAGCTATAGGTGGTTGTCGTGGCCTTTGATCCACCCCCCCCTTTACCGCCAGCACTTTGCGTAGACGTGGTTTTGACTTCTTCCAACGTAGTGGCCCAGATGATTTCTCCGCCAATCCGCACCCGGCCATAGGCACGCTTGATCGCATTGCCCTCAGTAGAACTGGTCACATCCAGCGCATCCAGACGCGGCCCTTCAAAATTCTGATCACGCCCCCCGGAAAACAAAGCTGTATCAATCATTTTGCCGCCAACTGTAGCAGCCGTTGTAAGCAAGGCGGTCCCAATCGCACCAAGCCCCGTACTGGAAGCAAGAGCCGTTGCAGCCGCAGTCAAAACCAGAGTTGCCATCTCTTTAGCCTTTCGGATTTTCAGGGAAACGAAAAGCAGCAACAATCATGCGCCGCCATTGGTCAGACAAAGTGACCTCAATCACGCCTTTTTTCTCATAGGCATGAATGAAACGATCAGGCCCGGTTATGATTCCAAGATGCTTGGCACTTTGCGCACCCTTCCAGCGAATGGCAAAAACATCACCCGGCCCCATATCAGCAATCGCAATTTCATCCAGATAGGTTTGACCGGCTATCAAAAGGCTTTCCGCATTGGCAGTATCTCCCCAATCGGGGCTATAAGCCGGAACCCGTGCCGCCTCAAATCCATAAAGCTCACGCCAGATCCCGCGCACCAAACCCAAGCAATCGCAACCAACGCCTTTCACGCTGGCTTGATGGTGATAGGGCGTACCAAGCCAACTACGCGCAAATTCAATAATGATATCGCCTTCAATATTGGTCATAGCGAATATTCCCGGCTTTATCATCATCATCAGATGATGGGTAAGTTGTCACAAAATCATTGCCCGGCATGTGCGGAAAGCCCCGGAAATTCACACCATTGCTGAATTTCTTCACACAGGTAGCAAAGCGCTTGTCACAGCCAGCAATCAAATCCAGCCCATCACCAATAGCCACCGGCTTCAACAAGGGAGACCACAGCCCAACAGAGACAATCCCGCTGGTGACTTGGTGCGATTGCAGCATGTAGGAAAGACCTGAATTTTCGCCACTGGTAAAAGTCAGAGTGCCGCGATTAAACCAACCGGCTTCAAAATTTTCAGCGCCATTGACAATCAGCGCCTGACCGCCGCTAAAACCCGCCACAGTCACAGACGCACGAAAGGCCGGATCGTTAGCATTCACACCACATCGACCATCACCAAACTGCGCATCACAACCAGACTGGAAAACACGACCTTGCGCTTGCTGCAAATCCGCAGCCAATCCACGCACTTCAGCACCGAAATAGGTTTCCCCACGGCTGATGTCACCAAGCCGCCCCTTGCGCATCAAAAGCCTTTGTTTTGGATCAGACCAATTCACCCGCCATATCTCGACACCAGCCCCATCATAAAGGCCCGCAGCAATGTCAATTTCTCTGATCGAGGCTGAAGAAAGAGCCCCGGATACATCCAGATTATCGACAGAAAGACCTAAGCTGGATTGAATTTCCGATGCTGAAAAACCGCTATCAGCCTCATAACTGATACCATCAAAACCAACAGCAACATCATGATCAGTGAAGCCCATGGCAACATTATCACGGCGCGTCAGCTTCCAGCACCAACAAAGAGTGGTTGCCCCGCTATTGAGATGATCTTGCATCCCATCTGGTAACTGCCTCATGACAACAACTCCAAAATTGGAATATTGGGAACTGATATCAACTTGTGATTTTCCCAAATAAAAGGCAGCTTGTCCGTATCAAATCGAACTGGAATATAAAATTCAAAACCAGCAGTCACCCTGACACCGGATGCAGGGGCACTGGTCAGTGTCACCAATCCGCTTGAATGATCAACACTGAATGCCATTTGCGTCAACTCCACCCCATCGACAGCAATTTTGACCGTATCGCTCTTGGGTTTTCTGATTGGACGACGATATGGGGCATGATTGCCATAGCTCTTGGTCAACTGAAACACTGTTAGCGACCCATTGCCCGTTCCTATTTCTTGATCAAGAGCACTGGGAGATCCTAAAATTTTGCATGATTTACTGTCCAATGGATCGCAAAACAGAAATCCCGTCAGGCGTCCGCGCACATCTTCAAAAAAGACGGTGACCTCTTCCGCCTCTTCGATGTCACGAACGCCTGTCCCGACATCCCAGGACCGCCGCGAGTTTGCCCATTGCTGGTTGCGCTCTTCCCGGCCAGATCCAGCTTCAACAACTTGTGTCCGCCTCTCAGGACCACCCGTAGCCCCAAAGCCAATCTTGAGCGGAAAGACAATATCCAGAAATGCAGTCATAGCCCTTCACTTCCTTAAAGATTACGCTGGCCACGCGATACCGCACGCGCCAATTGTGCTGATATCTGACCCTCGGATTTTCTAAAACTCTGTGCATCTGGTGTACTGATATGCACAACAATGGAAGGACCATCACTCCCACCAGATTGCCGACTGGCAGCCAACGCCGCCCGCCTTGGCTCAATTCCACCGGCAATGGAAGGATTGAATAAACCGGAACCAACCGCGCCGCCGCTGGCATAGCCACGCAACCCAAGCCGCATTGCCTCGACCGCAGCCACACCACCAGCCCGCGCTACGTCCATTTGTGACCAGACAACTTCACCCTTATGGACCACACCCGCAGGCGCATGCTTTGGCCCCGGCCCTGTATAGCCACCAGAGCTAAAACCGCCGCCACTTCCACCAATAAACGCACTGGCCAACAAGCTGGACAAACCACCAACCGCCCCACCGGACTTGCCACCTATGGCACCAAACAAACCTGCCAACGGCCCCTGACCAAATAAAGCAGCCTGCATGGCAGCATTGGCAATCTGAAGTGCCATTTGCTTCATGGCGTCTTCAGCCGATATCGCACCGCTCGCAATATCGGTCAGCATATTGACACCGGATTCCCCGAGATATTGGAAGCTTTGCGCAATTTGCTCATTGCTCAATTGCATGGCTTTTTGCGTCTCAACCGCTTCTTGAACGGCTTGGCGCTTGGCCTGAAGACCTGAGACAGCCGCTGCAATCGCCTGCCCCTGCTCACTCTCAAGGCTCACACCAGCCCGTGCCAACGCATTATAAAGCTCTTGTGCTTCAGAAGTGCGTCCCAATTGTGCCGCCTCTTGCTCAAGCGCCAACATAACATCGCGCACTTTGTTCGCTCTTTGCGCTGCCCCGCCGCCTTTCTTGGGTTTGTTTTCAGGATCAGTAACAGGCGTATCAGATAACGAAGGGGGCAGCCCACCGACTTGAGAAACATTCTGCATCAAAGCAATGATTTTGCTATTCTCATCAATAAGACGCTGTCGATCCTGCTTTGCCTCATCAATCTGCTTTAGAATAAACTCCCGACCAGTATTCAATCGCGACGAAGCAAGCTTCTTATCCAACTCAGCTAGTTTTGCATCCAGATTGGAAAGCTCATAGCTATTCTCATTCAAACGCCGCTGTTGCGCTTTTGCACTCAAAGATTGCACATCTCGGAAATCGTCAATCAGATCAGACAAAAGTGCCGCCACCTCTACAACCGCCCCTTTCAAGTTGGTGCCAACAATGCTGGTAAGGGTACTAAACTTCTGATTGATCTCAGCGGCCTTGTCAGAAATGTCTTGCGAGAGAACAAGACCCAGATCCCGCGCTTCTTGTCTGGCTTGCCGCAAGCCTTCAACACCCCGATCAAGCAACTGCACAAATTGCTCGCCACCAGTCCCGCCGAAAATCTCGTCTGCAACACGGATCTGTGCTGCCTTATCAAGATGCTGAAGCCGCGCTATGATGGTCTCAAAAAGTCTGTCAGGCTTCTTCAAACCTTCTGCCAGTTGCGCAGCATCAAAACCAAGTCGCGCAAATGCGTCAGCAGCAGATCCCTTACCGGTTTCAATGAACTCGTCAGCACGAAGCTGCATTTCTTTCAAACCATCAGTCAGCGCATCGACACTCACCCCGCTTTTCTGTGTCGCATATTGCAATTCCTGAAAGGCTTCAAAGGAAACACCGGCTCGCTTGGCTTCCGCAGCCATTTCGCCAATGCTTGCAGCCGCTTGCTGTGCAGCAGCCGCAATACCAGCCAAACCACCAGCGATTGACAAACCACCAAGGCTTGCAATGCGTGTGGCAAACTGCGCCGCAACAGATGCAGATTTCTTCATCTGAAGATTGAATTTGCCCGCACTCTTTGCACTTCTATCAAAGGTTTTAGCTGTATTGCGCTCGATCTTGGCCAAGCTCTTTTCAAACTGCGCCGTCCGCGCTTCCATTGTCAGAACAAGCTTTTCAAGTTGAGTTTCCCCCATGGTAACGCACCTTCAATTCATCATATTGCTGTTTGGTCATGGCTGGCTTTTCAGGTGGCGAATGCAGATCATTAAAGCCTTGGATGGCGGACATGTAGTCACGCAGGGTTGCCTGATTGAAATCTGAAGGCTTCCAACCAAGCACCGAAAAGGCAATCTGCTTTATGCGTTGCCAGGGGATTTGATCGTCTCCCCTTGCTGCTTTCCCGGCGCCTCTTCCGCCCCCGGCATTCCAGCAGTGACAGCCGCCTGAAGCGCAGCACTGGCGTCAATTCCATCACGACCAAAAATCAACCTATCCAGCTCGGACTTGTTATCTGAGACACAGAGACATTTAAGCCCCAGATAGGTTGCACGCGGATCACTGGAAGAAAGCAAGTGCTGCAAGGAGCGAAGGCCGGTAATCTGCAATTCAGCCATAAAGGCCGCGACATTGGGAAGCGTCGCACGCAGAGAGAAAATGACACCACCAAGCGTCACCTCCACTTCACCCGTCATTTCATTGACCGTGTAAGACATACCCACTCCTTACACTGCCGTGAAGGCGGGAACAGATTCCCAACCAAATTCAGCAGAGATGGCCAGATCTTCATTGGTAGAGCCAGCGAAGGAAACCTTCACATAACAAGAACCGGTAAAGTGGCCATAAGCCGGGACATGAACGCGAAAGTTCTTGGTCACACCTTGCCGAGCGGCATCAAAAATCACCTTGGTCAAATTATTGACTTCAGCAATTCCGTTGCCGGAAAAGCTCAGATCAATGTTGCCCGCTCGTTTGGTTACCTGCGCTGGCTTTGTCCGGTCCCCATCACATTCAGGAACCACACGGTCAACCAGCTCCGGGCCCATGGAAAAGTCGGTTGATGTAATGCCGCAAAAATCTTTGTAGGAGCCCGCATTATCAGGGTCTTCAACCTGAATATACAACTCTTGCCCCAGATGCTTTGTCATGATCAGCAATCCTCTTCATGATTGATACGAAAGCGCATGACACCACGATAAGCCTGCCTGTCAGCGTCGTTGAAAAGTTGGGTATTTTCCCAGACAAAACGCAGGCTGGTGCCATCTGAAACCCCAACAACATTTGTATGAAATAGATCCTTGATTTGATCTGTTATGGCCTGCGCTTGCTGTTTACCGCCCGCTCTGGTCCAGACCTGCACAACCTGAAAAAGCAATGACCGCTTTTCACGCCCGACATCATCCTCTTCAACGCGCAAATCATCCAAAACACAGAATGGATAAGATTGCCCGGATGCCCCTTGTTGACGCGAAGGACTTTCTGGCAGGAAGTCATAAATCTTGCCGCCACACACATTGTCACCCCTAAGAGCGCCAACAATCGCTTCCTGCGCCTTCACCGTGTCCAATGCCATGACATCACCCCTTTATTGCCTTCTTCACAGCCTTATTGAGAGAGCGGGTTGTGCGCCCCTTCAATCGCTTCTTGATAGTTCGATAGGCTGGCCACAAATGGGGCTGTGCTGACGTGCCAGGATGGTTTCTTTGAACCTTGCGAGAACGCCCATTCTGGTTGATACGTTCGCCACGCCTGCCCGCCCTGGTGCCAAATTCGACAAACGGCCAAATCCAAGATGCAAACACTGCCCAGATTGGCACACCTGCCTTGTCTTCAACTTCTTTGGCCTTGATGGTTTCGGAATAATCGCCACTATCTTTGGGCGCAAAATCCCTTGCCATTGAAGCCATTTCGGTAGCATTGGTCTGAAGGCCCTTGCCCAGATCTTCCACCACAGAAGGGGCAACTTTGCGCAATTGCTTGAAGGCTTTCTGTTTGCCTGTCAGCTTTGCATTAAACATCAGCCCAACGTCCCCCGCGTCACAACCATATGCAGTTCGCGCCAACGCTGGTCTGGGTTTGTAATGGACTCGATAGAGTAGATTTCTCCATCAATCTGCACACGCCAATCCTCACCAATCAGGCGCGTTTTGGAAAAACACCGAACACGAAGCAATCCGCCAACACTGGCCTCTATACGCCCGTTCTGTTCTGCTTCACTGCCACGATCTGGCCTGAAACCACCCCAAACCTTCAGATCATTCCCCCAATTCTCGATCATGCCACCTCCCGCATCCGTTGAATGGGACGGTTCTTGAAAGGTCACGCGCTTATTGAGTTTGCCAGCTTGCATTAGAGGATCATCCTTCTATGGGGTTCAATGAGAGCATCAACCGCCATCTGAAGCTTGGACGTGATAGTCCCAACTACAACGGCTTCACGATTTTCAAACCAGTGACCGATAAGCAGCTTCATGGCCTGCTTAATGGACGCAGGCACCATGTCCGCACTGCCATAACCAGCTTGCCAAGCCACAGTGATTGGCCCTTCTGCCAGATCTGCCAACGGCCACAAAGCGCTTGATTTTCGAACCAGGCAAGCCCCGATCATGCGGCGCTCTACTCGATAGACCGACGCAGAAACACTTTGCAGCACCCCATCAAGATCAAAATACTTGACTGAATCAACAGAAAGAACCGGCCCAAGGATCAAAGGAAAATCCTGCCAGCAATCAAATTCCTGCGCCCAGGTTTGCGGCATAAGGCATTTTCCAAGTACACCAGAATAGCCATCCAGATAACTGACAGCCGCTTCAATCAGCGCCGTGATTTCTTGGTCAAAATCATCACCATCAATTCGGCATTGCGCCTTTGCTTCGTCCATGGACAATGGCAGGACAGATGGTGCAGTCACCTGGAATGGCTCAAACTTCATTTTGCGGCCTCACCTTCTGCATGAGCATCCGCAACTTCTCCATGCGCACCAACTTTGCTTTCAGGCACAACAGGCGTTTGAGAATCCAGAAGTGATCCTTGCCCCGCTTCAGCAGCTTTCACGTCTGCGTCTTCTTTGGCCTTGGCATCAGCAGCGGCCTTCGCAGCTTTCGCGTCTGCCTCTTCCTTGGCCTTTTGTTCCGCTTCAGATGGATGCTTAACACCCTTGCCAAGCTGCAATGCCACTTCAGCGACACGGCCATCAACAATGTCACCCTCTTCAATCACGCTGGCATAAACATCACCGGGCTTGACCATTTCGAATGACTCTGTGATTTTCACAAATCCACTATCTTCCATAATGATAACTTTCTATCATTTCCAATGAGAGAAGATTGTGAGGTGAATTCCCCCACCTCACAAGACAGTCAGATGCTTACGCGGCAACCTTCAGAAGCTTGATCGCCTCACTATCGATCACCGCACCACCAACACGCTTTGTCACATAGAAAAGCACATAAGGCTTGGCTGTGAACGGATCACGCAGAATACGCGTTCCCATGCGATCAACCACATAGTAAGCCGCTTTCCAGTTAGCCAAAGCGATTGGCAGAGCATCAGCGGCCATTTTCGGCATATCTTCAGCCGTTACAACCGGACGCCCAAGCAGAAGGTCAGGACGATCAAGCGCCAGACCTGGTTGCCAGATGTAATTGCCATCACTGTCTTTCAGCTTACGAACTGTCCCAACGGTTGGGCTGGCCATCATCCATTTTGAATTTTGGCGATGGCCTGCTTTCAGTGCATAGAGCATGTCAATCAACACATCCGCGCCACCGGTTGCAGAAAAGCCATCAGCTTTACCCGTCACCACATGTTGCAGAGTACCAAATGCACGCGAGGCATCATCAGTTGCCGCCGTGGCATAACTCAGGAAACCCTTTGGTTTTTTGCTTCCATCACCGGAAATAAAGGCAACCCCTTCTTGCTTGGCAAACTCAATTTGCACTTCTTCCGCAATCCAGGCTTCAGCGTCAAAGAACACATCATCAAGCATGGTCTGCGTTGCCGCAGGCATTGCATAGATTTCGCCAATTGGTGGGGCAACTGATTTAAGTTTGGACGCATCAGTCTGTGGTCGCGCATCATCTTCATCAACCCAACCGGATGCCGTTCCATGCGCATTCACCAGCTTTTTGTAATCGCTGGTTCCAACCTGCACGATCCGAGCTTCGGAACGGATGGGCGACACATCAACAAGCTGGCTGGAAATATCCCGATCAATCGCTTCAGGAACAGCATAGCCACCATCCCCATCTGTAGAGATATTGAGCGCCTTTTCCTGAAGGTCACCAAGATCAAGCTCACGACCTTTTTTTAAATAGCCGTTGAAGGCTTTACGATGCTCAATCTGATCCGGCGTTTCTTCCTGACCATTACCACCGCGTGGACGATTAATCTTGACTGACAGGTCATCAATTGCAGATTTCAGGCTATTGAGGTCTGCAACTGATCCAGATAGGTCTTTTTCGATCTTGGCCAGCTTTTCTTCCGTCAACGGATCAGAGGCACCGCCTTTTTCAATCTGCTTCAGCCGCTCATCATTGGCAGACTTGAAGTCTTCAAAATTGGACCCGACCTGATTAATCAACTTCTTGACTTCTACCAGACTGAGATCGCCACCGTCTTTACGCTCCAAAGGACGGCCATTGGCTGAGTTAGGATTAAAATGTTGCATGGATTTCTTCCTACGCTCCAAACTGTTCTGCCATCCGCTGCAATGCAGATGACAAATCATCGGACTGTTCGCGGGACTCCCTCACCGCTTTCAGGCCATCGAAACCACCACGCGCAATGGCAGCAGCTTCCTTACGAGAAAAGCCACCTTCATCCCGAAGGAGCCCTTCCAAATCTCTCAAGGATTTGACAGCGGTCACGGTTGCCTCAAGGTTGCACGGAAACGTCACCATTGAGATTTCCCAAAGATCCACTTCCATCAACCGCCGCACATTGTTCTTTTCGTCCCAATTGGATCTAACCGTGCGATATCCAATCGACAGACCATCAAGCGCTTTGGCCGTCAGCAACCCATAGACTTCTTTCGCCTTGTCAATCACATCAATCAGCAAGCGACCCTCTACATAAAGCCCCTTGCCGTCTTCTTCGATCTTGTCAAACACACCAATTGGGCAGTGCGCATCATGTTGCCAAAGCATTTTGATCCCTGAAGACCCTTTTTCTTTTAGGGAATTGACAAACGCGCCCTTCTCGACAACGTCACCATAAAGATCTTCATTCCCGAAGATGGAGCCATAACCCGCAAACTCCCCTTTCTCAGAGATATCTTTGACGCTCAAAGGCCGGGTCAAAGTCTTGAAAGTCATGGGCTCAATCCTCTTTGTCTGTTTCTGTCTTTGCAGGCGTCGCGGTCATCGCAACCGGTTTGGGCAGTTCATCACCGCCTTGAATTGGATTAAGACCCTCATGCCGCCGTACTTCGTTTTGCGTCATCCAGGCAGGAGCCCCACCAGAACCAAGAGCGCGGGAGTTATATTCCCCCCGATCCTTGGCAGCCCCGCGAAGCAGCCCGTTGACCACAAATTCACATTCGACATTTTCCCCGAACAAAACGGATTGTTGAAAAGTCTGTTCAAACCGCTCAAACCAAGGCCCCAAGGAATGGACCACATGGGCGATGAAGAACTGTTCAGCACTGGCATATGTGCTTGATTTATCTGCCTGCATGAGCATTTGAGGAAAGACACGGAAGAAACGGGCAACTTCTTCAATTTGAAAACGTCGACTTTCAATATGCTGGCTATCAACCGCTTTCAGAGATGTACTGACATACTTCCAAGCACCATCCAGAATGGCGACACCACCTTCACCATTTGGCCCGTAGCGATCATTCCAACTTGCCCGCAAACGCTCCCGCGCTTCAGGCGATAATGCTTTCTCACCCTCGTTAGTCAGAAAGCCAGGAGGCTGGCCACCCTTTGCCTGAAGACGTGACTGCGCATTTTGCAAAGCCTCGGTCAATCCGAGAGCTTCCCGCGCCAGATTGATCATATTTAGCCCGTTAAAGCCGTTCCAAGAAGGCCCACGAAAATGCACGATCTGATCAGGGCGAAAGCGCTCGATCACGCCTTTTTTGTCATAGGCGGTATAGGTAAGGCCCCAATCTTCATCCTGCTCCACCTTCACATTCAACAGCGGAATCAGCTCTTTGACCTGTCCAGTGCCTGCCCCAACATTCTTGAAGCAATAGCCATTGCCAGTAAATACGGTGTGATACATCATGGTTTCACGAAGCTGAAAACTCGTCATCCATTCGTTCGGAGAGGATCGCAACAAGTTCCAAGCCCAATGGTCCCGCGCCTCATGCTTGTAACTTTTGCCGTCTACGATCTCTTGCCGATAAACCTTGAAAGGCACCTGTGCAACACCTTCAGCCAGCACACGCGCAGCACACAATGCAGCCGCAGTTTGCAGCGCTGTCTTTTCGTTGACAGCCACACCAGCCCGCGAAGATGGACCCGTCAGGATGTGCAACAAGTCGTGGGACGTCATGGCTTGATCAGCCGATTTTCTATTCAGGGAAAATTGCAAAGTCATAGGAACATCACATCCTCAGTTTCGAGATAGCTTTCCTGCGCCGCCTGATCCTCAGACATGGCAAGACCAAGCGCCATAATCAGCGCAACAGCACCGTCAATCTTCTTCTCTTCCGATGGTTTGCGCGGAAAAACATTGTCATTGGCGTCAGGTTTGGCGATGACGTTTGAAACCATCCAGGTAAGGACTGGATTGCCGTCATGGTGCAAGCGCCCATCCTTCAGCAAAGCCGCAACCCATTTCATCGGTTCTGACAAATTGGCCGTTCGCTGTTCAAACTTCACAACATTGATTTCAAGATCGTCCTGAAGCTCCTGCGCAAACTGTGTTGCACCCCATGGATCATAGGCCACAGCCTCAAATGGAAAGATGTCATGATCATCCTCGAAATCTTCACGAATGGCTTTGAAATCAATGATGTTGCCATCAGTTACAGTGAGCGCACCGCTATCTTTCCATTCGTGATAATGCTTCTTTTCAGGATCATCAGCGGTTGCTTCAGGCAGATAGAAGCGTGGCGCGACCACATAATAATGATGACTCTCATCAACCATCTTGCGCCAAACTTCTAGACGCGCCGTAATATCAAGCTTGCTGGAAAGATCGAGCGCCCCAAATCTGGCCACATCATCACCGGCAGGCACGTCCAGATCTGCATTCCCCTGCCCCTTCCATTCCTCCATATTGAAATAGGCAGTCTTGGCAGAAATCCAGATATTGAGGTGCTTGGTTTTAAAACGTGCCTGATTACGCGGTGAGCGAATGGCTTTCGCCAACTCGGACAGCAAAAAGTCACCGCTTACAGAAACACCATAATTCGGATTGGCCTTGATCAGATTGGCAGGGTCCGTCCAGTCGTCACCATCATCAATGGTGTAAATGAGCCCAAACAGTTCTTCATCTTCAATAACGCCTTCCAGAACATTCTTCAGCTCGTCAAAAGCCATGTAGCAAGGACCTGCGATATTATCGCCCGCAGTGGTGATAACCAGCATCATGGGGTGCTCACGCGCACCCATGCCGGTTTTCATCGTGTCATAGAGCTTGTCCGTCTTGTGTTCGTGATATTCATCGACAATTGCGCAGCTAGGCGACGCACCGTCGCCCGGATCACCGACAATAGGCTCAAACACTCCACCCGTTTTGGTCAGCAGCTTTTTGGCAGCAACTTCGACCTTATAGAAAGACAGAAAGCTTGGCGTTTTCTTGGCCATCAGCCGGGCTGGTTTGAAAACCTCAAAAGCCTGCTTTTCAGTAGTAGCACCAGAATAGACTTCAGCGCCATATTCACCATCGGCAGTCAGCATGTAATTGCCGATTCCCGCCGCCAGTGCTGACTTGCCATTCTTGCGCGGCACCTTCAGACGCGCTTCACGAAACCGCCGTAAGCCCGTTTCCCGCTTGACCCAGCCAAACAGGCAGGCAACAAAGAAAAGCTGCCAAGGCTCAAGTGCCAGCTTCTTGCCCTGCGCTGCCCACTTGCCTTTGGTATGTGGCATCAGCTCAATGAAATTGATTGCCTTCTCAGATTGCGCAGGATTGAAACAATAAAGCCAAGTGTCCCTGATAGATTTTTCCAGATCTCGCACATGACGTTGACAAGCCAACCGCACCCAACGACAGGTCGGAATTTTGCCACTGACAATATCGTCAGCATACTGAAGAGCAACAGCTGTTCGCGGAAATTGGTCAGGATCAATCACAAGCTCACTCATGATCAACCACCCAATTTGGAAAATGGATTTTCGTCAGGGAACAAATCCCCCTGCCCGGCTAGCGCTCTCTCAGCCGCAGGGCTTAAATACAGCTCAGCAACCAACCCACGCCACTGCCGGAAGGTCTCGTTATATTGGGCAACCTGTGGGCGGGATTTCTCCTGCCGACCATTGCGCCCTTCAACAAAATAGGTTTCCCCCTCAGCGATCAATTCCCGCCTGATATCCTTCAGGCGCACCACGGCAATACAATATTGCTCAACCACATCGACATAGTGGTTTTTCAAGCGCCCAAGCGCAGCCAATTGCGGTGCCAGCCGGTCCCATATCTTCGCCTCAGCCTCAGACAAATCATCGGGCTTCAACTGAACAGCCAACCGCGCACACCGCTCATCATGCGGCACACCACCCTCGTTTACGAAGGGCACTATTTTATCAGGATCTGGTTTTCTACCTCTAGCCATACCCGCATGATGGGGTATGGTTCAGATTGGTTGATAAGTTGCAAGTTTCTATTCGGATAATTGTGGTTGATTTGAAACACCCTTACTTTACCAACCAACACAACCTAAAGATTGAAATTCACTCGAGGTAGACCATGCCCTCAAAAGCACTTAAAAAATTTAGTACAAAAATGCTCGTTGACGTCGAACGTCTGATTGAAAGTCATGGAACTCTTAGTCATGGCGGAAAAGGTAAACATGGGCTTGGCCACATTACTAGAAGCGGAATTTTTCTGCTGTGCGCTTCTTGGGAACTATACATCGAAGAAGTCGCTATCGAGATTGCTGGAGTGCTTTCTTCTCGCGCTACCAGCCCGCACAAATTGCCTCTTGGAGCGCAGAAAGAACTGTCAAGGATGGTTTCCAATCATAAAAATGATTTGAAGCCACTAGAACTAGCAGGTGCAGGATGGGAGCAGGTCTATAACAATCATGTCATTGAAGAAGTACGTCGCTTAAATACTCCCAAATCCGGCCCAATTGACGAAATTTACAAAAAGACAATTGGTTGGGAAGATCCTTCTAAAAATTGGTCGTGTGGCACCGATTTCATTAATGGGTTTGTCAAAATACGGGGTGATATCGCCCACAAGGGTTCTGAGGCGGATTACGTCAAGATTGCTGAGCTCCGCGATAAATATAATGCAGGCATTATCAAGACAGCAATAGAGCATGATAATGCTGCATGTGATTTCGTTAAAAACAACTCTGAAGGTGATCGTCCATGGCGAAGAAAAAACATTGACTAGTTTCAACATTTTCTGGGTTTTTTCTTTTTAATTTCAACCAGATAAAAATCTGTCTCCCCCACCGGTCCCGATGTGGTGGGGGCTGGAGATTTAGGCCCCCTCCCTTTGTCAGATCCCGACGAAATCAAACTGATTTTCGATTGGGTTTTGTACTATGCCCCGCGCTTCCATGCGTTGTTTGTCTTTGTTGTGGTGGGTCTCGCACAGGCTTTGCGTGTTTGAATAGCTGAAGAATAGTTCGCGATTGCCTTTGTGTGGCACCACATGGTCAACCACGTTGGCCGCTGTGGTCCTGCCTTCCGCCAGACACATCACGCAGAGCGGATCATTCGCTAAACGCTGCTCTCTGATCCGCTTCCAGCCAACCAGCTTGTACCAGTTCCGCCATGGATGCCGCTTGCGCCGTTGCTTGTCGTGATCCCGGTTACGCTCAGCCTCGCTCCGCTTTGGTGCCCAAGTCGCTGCAAATGTTTTCGGCGCTTGTGGCATGGGTCTAACTCCTCGCTCCTGCTCGGTTGCCCTGCAATCCCTCGGCATGGCAAGGAGGCCAGCTACTCTCGACGAACCAACCGAACTCGCCAGTTTCTCGATGGCTGTAGTGCGGGAACTGCCTGCCATGACGATGCGCTACCCAAGCTTTCCACTCATCGCTATCGCGGCGGATAAACACCAATGATCGATTGCTTTGGTTCACTGATTGCTGCGCCTGCCCTTGCCACAGCTTGTCGGCCAGATAGCGCTTGGCACTGGTCGGATAGCTTCGTGCTTTCGTGGCTCGTTGGAACCCTACCGCATGCTCGACCGCTAGCGTTCGTTCCTCATCGCTCAACCCATCCCATTCACGCCAAGCCTTTGCGAAACTATCCGCCTCGTTGAGCTTCCACGTCTGGCAAAATCTCTCCCACTCCTCGTCCACATCGCCTTCCGACGAGCAGGAAAGGAGATTTAGAGGTTTTTCTTTAGTTTTCTTTTGATTGTTTTTTCCTTCCTTATAGGGGGCGGCAGCATTTGCCGTTTGTCCGGCAGCTCCTGCCGTTTCTCCGGCAGCATTTGCCGAACTATCACCGGCAGCATTTGCCAAATCGGCAGCTCCTGCCGCAGCATTTGCCGTTTCAGCGGCAGCTCCTGCCGTTTCTCCGGCAGCATTTGCCGCAAATCCTGCCGCTTCTTCACCCATATCAACAGCTTTTTCACCCTTATCAATGAGCAAAATATAGACCTCCTGATACCCATTATAGCGCTCACGACGCAGCAGCTTGGCCTCCTCAAGCTTGGCAACCCATGTCCGTAAAGAGCGCTCACTCATCTCGGTATCAGCCAGCAACCGCGCCCGACCGGGAAAGCACCTGCCAGAGCCATCAGCACGCCCAGCAAGCGCCAGCAGCAACGCCTTGCCAACAGGTCCGCCACAATTCTGCCTACGCGCCCACTCGCCCACATAATCACTCATGACACACCTCCTGCCGCACGCAATTGTGCGCATAATAATGCACGCAACCCTTGACAAATCGCCCTAAAATACACATTATAATACACACAAACAGACACTAGGCGATGCAAGGAGCCGTGATGGAAACAAATAGCCGCGAGATTATAAAGCGGCTCAAAGCCGAAGGTTTTGAAGAGGTGTCGATAAAAGGCTCGCACCATAAATTGAGGAAAGGCGACAAGATTGTCATCGTCCCTCACCCCAAGAAAGACCTTCCCATCGGCACTGCCCGAAAAATCGCCAAAATGGCTGGATGGCTTTAGAGCCATTCGCCACACGCCACCGCACCACAAGGAAGACCCGTCATGAACCACTATATTGCTGTGATCGAGAAAGACCCCGACAGCGCTTATGGAGTCAGCTTTCCCCAATTGGAAGGCGTCTTCTCTGCTGGCGATACTTTCGAAGAAGCAACCAGAAACGCAAACGAAGCCCTGCAACTCTTCTTTGAAGACAACCCATCTGACCGTCCAACACCTTGGACCATGGATCAGGTGCGCAATCTGGAAGATGTGCAAACCGACTTGACCCAAGGCGCTATGCTGGTCGCAATCCCTTATATCGAGCTGACTGGCCGTACCGTCCGCGCCAATCTTACATTCGATGCAGGCCTTCTGGTCGCAATTGATGAGGAAGCCAAAGCAAGAGGCATTTCCCGCTCTGCCTTCATTGCCAGCGCCAGCCAAGCCATGCTGAATGCCTAAGCATTGACCATGAACCACTGAAGAAGACATGAGGCTCGCCCATTGGCGGGCCTTTTCCATTGCCCCACTCATAACGCCACCTCCTCGCACCGGAGGGTGCGTAGGGTTTTGTGGGCTGTGGCTGTGTGGCTCACTGTTTGGGCGTGATAGTCGCGTAGGATGTGGAGCAGGTTGTAGAGCGTGCTTGTGGGGCTGTCAGGGCTGTCTGACAGGTTTTCATTAGCAATGGTGCTCATGGCATCCAAAATTGATTTCTGAAGGTCCAGAGCTAAATCTATTTCATCAAGGGTAACTGCTAATCGTGTAGACGGATTCCGCCCGTTTGCCGCCAGAGCCATGGCGAACCTCCTAGAGACAGGTTTTTGATACCTGACCGCAGAAAGGCTAATTTCGGGCGGCCAGACGGACAGGATTAGCCTTACCGTCTCTAGGAACGGCGCACTTTCGTGCTCCTGAACGCCTGACCATAAGAAAAAACCACGCACACGAGAGTACGCGGCGCAGCTCAAGCGCCTAGAGATGGAAGGGAGGCTAATCCCCGCATGCCTTTGTGTGACATGCTCATCGGCTAATAGCCGACTATCCCTACTAATGCGCTGATTTGTGGGAATTGTCAAATGGTGGAAATACGGACTCGACTCATGCGTGTGTTTTGTTAATCTCAAAACTCCACCTCTGCTACAGGCACTTTGCTTCAAACCAAAGACCTTCAGCAGAAATCTAAGATATTGGCAAACACCATTTCTTGTACCCGATCTCCTGTAGTTTAAATGTTGCCGTGATTTATGACTTCCATTGCAGAAAGAGACTATAGCTTCATAAAAAACGAAGCTCAGGCAGGTCGAATTAGGCTTGTCATTATTACTTTCATGTTTGCATTTGCAATACTGGGAGGAAGCTTGATACTTAAAGTATCCGACCTCTTCACCGGAACCATTCTCATAACAATATATCTTATAATAATAGTAGGTTTCGCAAGTTACATAGCCAACAAATACGAACAACAAAGAAATATCGACCAGAGAAAAATATGTGACCTCATAGATTGGAGTCGGGGAAATATTGCCTTTCTCAAAAACTCCACACAGCAAAGTTATATCCGCATCGGTGATGAACACGAGATATTGGAGTGGCTCAACCAAAATGCAGCATTTTGGGCCAAAACAAGAGAGGTAAGCAAGGCTCGGATATGGACTACAATCTGTGACTTCCAGCATGAGCTTTTCTATTCTGCTCGCATTATGCTTCTCGATCAAAAAACCGACGGATTGCACGAGATCGCCAAACTCAACGAAAGGAATGGAATCCTTCATCTTGAAAGTGCAATAGGTAGATATGTTCAGAACCCAGAAACCCCATCTGAACGTATTCTCTACGCCTGCTGTTTTCTCGCCGAGGTTGATTACAACTTTTCGTACACCAGACAAATTGATGACAAAAAAGTCATTTGCAATCAGACGCGAATTCGGGAAGACTTGCAGGGGGTTTTTAGAACTACCTTCGACACAGTAAACGAAGAAACCTTCGGGCAAATGGTGCTCAAGGATTTGGTATTGGTCGCAATTCAGCAAGCCAGTTCCCTTCAGGAGCAGGTGGATCAGCTGGATATGCTTCGTCGAGACATGACTAGAACTCTGCAAGAAGCAAATTCCACTCTCAGCTTGAGACCAGCCGCAAAGCGATGGCGTAACAGCGCCTATTTCAATTTTTTTCTTGCGATAATTGGCCTTTCTCCCTTTGTCCTTATCTGCGCAAGTTTGATCTTCAATTGGGAAACGATCATAGGCTTCGCACAATACCTTTTCTCTCCTGATAGCAAAGGCTCGCTTCCTATCGATGCCTATCGAAATACACTTAAAGATCTGCCTTGGTCTGCCGTCGTGTTTATCTCCATTCCAGCTATTTTCCTTGCGTGGCTTCTGAAGCACTTTAGCCGAATGTTTGTTCAGGGTTTCAATCTTGCTAATGATGCCCGCTATCGATCTGCCCTGGCCCAAGTTTATGCCGATGTTGATGCGAAGCATGAACTGACTAACGATCAAAAAAGAATTGTTTTTGAAGCCATGTTTCGACCTCGTAATGTAGCGCATAACGATGACGGTATACCGTACTCGCCCGTCGAGAACCTGACGGAAGTAGTCAGGGGCAACGGTAGGTAAATGATCAATCCCTCCCATATCCTCACTTTCAGCTTTGGGGCTGGCGTAACAATTCTGATCATGCTCGGGCTGGGCTATCAGCTCGACGGGGATATGGGCCTTTGCAAGCTCGAAGCCGCAAACAGCGCAGCGGAGACCCCAGCCACCTGCCTGCGCTCTTGGCTCGGTGCCCTTAGCGGCTGGGTAGCTGTCGTTGGTGCTTTGGGTATAGGTCTGCCAACGCTCAACTGGATGCGTGCGCAAACGCAGCTCCCGACCGTCAAAGCTGAGATTATTGAGCTTGAGAAACTGATACAGAGCCTCAGAGACGCAGACAGTCCTATCGGTGACCTCTATGGTCTTATGGATACTGGAAAATGCAACTGGTCTGATGTGGTCACGCTGGCTAAAAAAATTGACAGCAGCCTTAATGTCATTGAGAAGGCTTTTGTTAAAATCCAAACTCTGGGCTTGGAAGGAATTGAGCCAGACATTACTTCTGCAATTAGTATTGCAAGCGACTTGGCTATGACTTACGGCTTTATGATCCTCCATCATGGAGATAGAGAAGTTAGTGAAGAGATATGGCAAGCTGCGATTGTCGAAAAGTTTGAAAAAATTAGAAAGTGCCTTGTCCAACACAGAGACGGGTACATCCCAATCCTGACCAATGAATTGGCTAGACTTCGCAAATGGCAATATAGACAAGCAATTCCTCACTAACATCACCGCACCCCTCACTCCGCAGCAAACAACCCGCTGGACGTTTCCGCCAGTTTGGTCATGCCTTTTGAGGTGATGCGGACCTGTTCGGTGATTTTGGATGTACCATCGGCTTTGGTGACTTCTGTAATGCGATGATCCAGCAAGCCTTGGCTGACTTTATCAGCATAGCCAATCCAATGGCTGTTGCCCGCCCGGCGATAAATCCAGCGCTTTGCTTTTAGCTCGTCAAACAAGTCTTTGGGCCGCTTGCCCAGCGCCTTGGCCGCATCGGTGATACATAGGGTTCCATCTGCACGGGAGAGATAATCATAAGAAGCCGCCTTTGGTTTCAGCTCTTCATTTTCGCTTTGCAGCGCCAGCACCTTTTCGACATTATCCAGCAGCAGCGCTCGCAACACATCGGGATTGTGCAATGCTTTTGCCGGGGCCTGCTCTTCCAGCTCTTGCCACCGGTCAATAATGCGGGCTGTAAATTCCGGCGACAGATTGGCAACCAGATTGAGGCTTTCTGTCTTATTGAGGCGGAGAATATTTCGGTTCGCGACCCGCCCTTTACCGCTGATATATGGCTCCTCAACTTCAGGAGCCAATATAATTCCCTTATCTTTCAAACGTCTGGCAACAATCATCACATTGTCATGGCGCTTGCCGCACAGCTCGGCAATCTCGACACTACTCATTGTCATTTCATTTGAAATATTCACCAAATCAGTCATTGCCATTTCCTTTCCTAAAATCCTGAAACCAAAAAACAGGCGCCATCACCCTTCCCCCAATGCCTTGTTCAGCTTGTCGCGAAGCTCTATCGCCTCATGCAGAAACAGGGGGCGCTGGCGGTAATCTTTGGACATGAAGGGACCAGCCACAGAGACAACCGCCGCATTCAACCCATGCGCAGGCACATATTCGACATGAATATCGCGCCGCATAGCACCAGCAGAGAGGGAATGGGATCGATAAGGACGATGCTTTGGCTTCAGCATGGCTCCTGCCCCTCCACCGTATGCCGCGCCAGCGCATCGACAAAGCACCCGGCATAATCCACCCCATCTCCTTTCCCAAAACCAAAATCAAAAAGCAGACAATCCCGATTGCCCAAGCCACTGCGCACATGGCTGATCAGCACAATGCGCTCTCCAACGCCAGCAATGCACGGCTCCACCAACCGGCAAAAGAAATCGATTGCATCCGCCACACTGCCCGGAACAATCAAAGGCAGGTTTTCGGCCTGTTCAACGTCATAGGAAAAGCTAAAATCCATCACATCACCTCACGCAATCACAGCTATGCGACGGCGCAGGCCTTCGCCATCTTCGGCAACAGCCCACCAATCCAGAATTGCCCGTTCCAGATTGTCCATTTCCGCTTCAAGGGATGGGCTCATAAGGCGAAGTGAGTTCACGCTTTGCACAGCATGGCCAACCGTTGCATGATGCCGCCCAAACACCCGACCAACCATGGTGGTTGGACAACCGCCAATCTCAATGGCCAAATTCTGTACGATGTGCCGCGCACCGGATAGCTCCACCTGATCCCGCCCCGCGCCGAACATCTCGGACGGTTTCAGAAAATAGCGATTGGCCACCGCATAGCCCGCAATCACACAATAGGCGAAATGCCGAAACGCCTTGCCTTCCGGCATCGGCACCACTTCCAGCGCGGCAGAGGCATATTCACCAAGCCCATAGGTGCGGCGAAGCTCCATCTGTCTTTGCGCCCGCAAGGCCAACAGCCCAAAGGGATCTGCCGTGCAGGTCCGCGCCTTTTTGTTGCTCTTGCCAAATGGGCGGATCACATGCACCCCGTCCACCACTTCAGGCCCAAAGCCAATGGCGTCAAAGGTCAACTGAATGCTGTCAGGCGCACCAGTCATAGCCCACCCTCCTCAATCACCTTGATTTCCGCATCCATGGCCACCACAGCACACAGCAAGTCGTCTATCTCTTTGCGAAGATTGGTCTGCTTGGCCTCATCACTGGAAATGCAGCCATCATCAGCAAGACATTCACCAATGCGTCCGGTCACGTCTGCCATTTCCTTATGGAGTGTGCCAAGTCGCGAAACGATATCGCCAGACGCTTCCACCTTGGGCAGCTTCACCAGCGTGCAATCATTCGCCCGCGCCATGGCTTGGGTCACAATCGGTCGACCGCAAGATTTTTCAAGATCAATCACCACATCAATGGGCGCAAATTCAGGATTGCTATTGCGCTGATATCGGCTAAGGGTGGCAAAGCTTACCCGCGTTTCCTCCGCCGCCGCTTCCAACCCAAAGCAAGCCTTGATCAAAGACCGAACCCCACCCATCAAACGAAGATAGACTTCCCCCTCATGCTTTCGCCCGCATTCGCTCATGACAAATTATCCTGCATGTTGTCAGTGACAGGAGCCGTCCGCCATTGAAAGGTAGAAATGAACACAAATCAGACGACTATCTCATATTAATAATCTAAAATTATTAGATTTTGTCAATATGACAAATGCGCGATAGTCTAAAAAATATAGATCATGCTAATCTATGAATCATGAAACAAAAAGAGATTACAGGACGTTATGCGGATATTGCCCTGCGCTTACGCGCTGCTAGGGCCTATTTTGATATGTCCCAGAAAGAATTTGCTGAAGCCGCAGACGTGCAGCAAAAGTCCTATAATCAATGGGAAAGCGGGGATTTTCGCGCATCCATTCAAGGCGCTATAAAGTTGCGTGAAAGATATGGAATATCCTTGGATTTTATATATGTAGGCAACATGGATGCATTACCAACCAAAATGTCTAATGCGCTGACATCCATATTGCGAGAGAGCGCTTCCAATAAATCAAATGACAGAGGTGAAGCTTGAGCGCCCCTTAGTAATTTTTCAAATCTCTCCTCTTCCGTCATCACACCACCTCCTACAAAAGCAATTATGAGAACAAAGAAGGAACTTTGCAACTGTGAATTTTTACATCCTAACTTTACCAGTGAATTTCACTACAAAATCTACCATAATAAGCAAATAAGAAATTTTCCAATTTTGCGGAACGTGCGAATTTATGCTTCATGAAACACATAACCAGCTCTAACATATCTAATGAAAAGCCTGAAGTTTGAAAAATACCAATCCATCATCAGCAGAACTAGTCACAGAACGCCTGACGTGGATAATCAAAGACTATTTGGATATCAGTCAGAAAGATTTTGGAAATAGCACCGGAATCACTCAGCAACAGCTAAGCAATTGGCTTGCAGGCCCACAGAGATTATCCCTTCAAGGAGCCTTGAAGGTGAATGCTGTATACGGAACGTCGCTGGACTTCTTGTTTCTAGGTCGCGCCGATACATTGCCACACGAAATGCGGACAGCGTGGTTATCAAGACCACGCGTAATGAGCTCTAACACGTCCAGCGAGAAGTCAGATTCCTGACAGGCATCAATTAACATATTCAGCCTCTCCTCTTCTGTCATCACACCGCCTCCTACAAAAGCAATTATGAGAACAAAAAGTGAACTTTGCAACTCTGGATTTTTGCATATCCAAAACTTCAAGCAAAAACCAAGAATGCTTGACAACCCTCTTACTTCAGTTTTTAATCCTACATGTAGATTGAAAAAATGAAGTGAGAGCCATGAGCGCGACAGCACAAATTGTCGAAATCATTTCCGACGTTCACGATGAACTCAAAGAACTCGGACTAACACTGGACGCTATCCATATCGCTATTCAGAAGGGATATGTCCTCAGATCCTTATGCACAGAAAACAGCCCTAAAACCTCAAAAGGGACAGACAGCTGGAGAGGAACAATTGAAGGCTTGAGAGATCAGGTCATTAAAAATAAAGGGGAATGGCGGCGCGCTAACATTGAAAACCTTCCCCTTGTCATCAATGACAAGCGCAAAGTAGCGATTGGCGTTAAAACTGGCTGCCAATATACAGGCCAGCAAAATAAAACACCAAAGACCAAAAACAGATCAGAAGCCATTCTCCGCCTAGCAGTTATAGAGAATGGCGGTACAGATGATTTGTTTGGTTACATCCCTGAAAAGCAAACGATAAACGACTTATGCGGGTATGAATTTTGGTTACTACTTATCCATACTACACAAACCGCTATCTATGCTGAATTATCTCAGCCATCGTTTTTTTCAAACAGCTCTGAAAGAGTTAATGGATGGTCAAGACGAATCATTTTACCACCATTCCCACTTGAAGAGACTGAAGAAGTTACTCCCGAAGAAGTCGGTGACGACTTTGATTTTGAATTGACGAAGAAGAGCGTTTAGTGGAATGAGCTTTAATGGACAGCGGCTGTCTGTGGCCCGCCAACGGCGTGGTCACAATAAACAGAACTTGGCAAAAATGCTGGGCGTGACGCCGCGCACCATTACAGGCTGGGAGAATAATGAATATCCACCAGAACCGCAAAATGTGAAAGCTTTATTGGACATTCTAGATTTCCCCGCAGACTTTTTCGCAGAAGATCAGGATCTTCCTGTGCCTGAAAAGGACGCAGTTAGCTTTCGCTCCATGTCAAGAATGAAAGCCGCCCAGCGCGATGCAACAAGATCTGCTTTCTCCATCGCCCAAATGGTTAACCAGTGGCTGGAAGCGAATTACCAACCCCCTCCACTCGATATTCCAACAGATCTGCGAGAGCATCCCCCAGAAATAGCAGCAGCAGCACTCCGAGACCACTGGAACCTAGGAAATCGACCGATCACCAACATGGTCCATCTACTCGAAGCTAAAGGCGTCAGAGTTTTTTCATTATCACAAGCCTGCGTCGAAGTAGATGCTTGCTCGAACTGGACTGATAACCAACCCTATATCCTTTTAAACACATTCAAGTCAGCCGAACGCAGTCGCTTTGACGCTGCGCATGAACTTGGCCATCTATGCCTTCACAACAACGGCGCCCCAAATGGACGCATTGCTGAAAGTGAGGCCAACACGTTTGCAAGTCATTTTCTAATGCCTACTGCTGCAATACGAGCTGATGCACCACGTATAGTAACCCTTAAAGAGCTAATTAAACGCAAGAAGAAATGGAAAGTTTCTGTTGCTGCACTTGCCTATTTTTATTGGAAAACTGGCATTTTATCAGAGTGGAATTACAAATCTATAGCCATTCAGATCCAGAAAGAAGGATATAGGACCCGAGAACCAGAAGGCTGCGAGAGAGAGCAATCTAGACTATGGGAAAAACTTTTCTCGTCCTTGCGAGCTGAAGGAAAAGGAAAAGCTTGGTTAGCCAATGAGCTACATTTGCCTATGTCTGAGATTTCAGAACTGCTATTTGGGCTGGTCACTGCTTCAGTTGAAACAGAGAAGACAATCAGCAGCCCACCTAAACGCGGTCATTTACGTCTGGTTCATTCCAATTCTGATTGACCACAATTCTCCGCTTCGCCTCATCCAATTTTATCTTCGCCATTTCAAGAATATACACAAGCATGGGCTCATCCAGAGTCCGTGCTTTTTTAATGGCCTGTCCTAACAGCTCTTCGAGATCCTTCAAATCTTGCTGTCTAGGCATGACACCTGCTCCAGAAACAACTCAGCCGTTTTAAACATATCATAAAGCACTATCTTTACATTCATTTATTTGAAATCTATTTTTTTTAGATATTTAAAATTGACAATCTATTTTTTTTAGATCATTTTATTATAAAATTTTACTAACTAGAAAATTAGCTCATATAGCTGCAACGGCATAAACCAGAACAGAATAATGCCGTCAGCAAGAAGCCAGAGATGTTCCATGGCTATTTCCTTTAAAGCAGAGGTTATGGGACAGAGCGCCGGGTCGGTGTGACTAACCCGGCGCTCACTTCGGCTTCAAAGCTGACATGGATTTTGAGTTGGTTGATAAGTCCGGCCAAATCGCATCTTGAGCCCGTTGAACAGTCGACGCGCACCAACAAACGCATAAGGCATCCAGATGACAAACACCGGACAATCATTCAATTCCAGAAAACATTCCATAACTTTTCCTTTCATTTGAGTTGTGGGATGAAGCACCGGGCCATTCTGGTGGGTCTGGTCCGGTGCTTATCTGGAATCAAGTTTGAGGGTTTTTTCAAATCCGTTGATAAGTTCTCACGAATCACACTCAGGGCCTTCTGATTTCGTTGATATCTTTTTTATTTGATATTTTTCAACCAGTTAGAAATCCCCATTTTGGGAGATAGGCCATGCATAGACATCGACGAGAGCCCGCACTCAAACAAGCCAAGCTTTATGTCGCATCCCTGCGACACCTCCCAGAAGCTTGCTTGATTGTTGGTGCCACGCTGGCCTGTCTCCTGCCCCTCCTTCTCTTTTCAGGAGCAATCTAATGACCAATCCCGGTGGCGTAGCAGCCGATCAATTGCGTGCCTTTGTCGAACGCATCGAACGTCTGGAAGAAGAGAAGAAGGCCATTACAGACGATATCAAGGACATCTATGCCGAAGCCAAAGGCAATGGCTATGACGTCAAGGTCATGCGGGAGCTGATCCGCAAACGCAAACAAGACAGCAACGAACGCCAAGAACAAGAGGCCCTGCTCGATCTCTACATGCACGCACTGGGCATGGCACAGGCCCGCCGCGAAGATCCCAACCAGCATAAAATGCAACTTGATGGACAGGCCGCCTAGGCCCTCAATCAGCAGGACACAAAACGATGAAAACCGTTTTCCTTCTCATGGCTCAATATGATGGACAGGCAGTCATCCCGCTGGAGACTATTTGCGGCGACTTCTTTGGCCTCACCCATCAAAAATTCATGCGCAAACTAAATGACGGACAGATCGATCTACCCGTCATCCGCATGGAAAACAGCCAAAAATGCAAAAAAGGCGTCCACGTGCAGGATCTGGCCGACTACATAGAAAAACGCCGCAAAGCCGCTCAAAAAGAACATCAGGCATTTTTTGGGTGATTACTATTTTTTGGGTGATTACTTCAGAGCAATAAACAGTTTATAAATCCTGGGATCATATCCCTGGACATCTCCATTATCAAAGTACTATAATGGGATTCGCTTCTTATTCAGGTGTAACATAAAAAATGAAATATATAGATTTATTTTCTGGCTGTGGCGGACTGACACTAGGTCTAGAACAAGCTGGCTTTGAACTTGCTCTAGCAGTCGAGAAGTCAGACATGGCCGCGGAGACTTTCTATCACAATTTCATTGAACGCATCACCGATCAAAATAGTTGGAAAGCATTTAGCTCATCCGAAAACTCGGTCGAAGAGCAGGCAAAAAGGAAGCTTGTCATCAAAGAACTCAGCGCGGTGCTTGAGTGCAAATCTTTACTTAAAGAGCTTCGAGATGCCGATATCGATCTAGTCGCAGGGGGCCCACCATGTCAGGGCTTTTCACTTGCTGGAAGACGCAATCCTCATGATGAAAGAAACAAACTTCCCTGGCAGTTTTTGGAATTGGTGGAAGCTGTCTCTCCAAAAGCAGTGATTATTGAAAATGTCTCAGGCATGAGCCAAGACTTCAAAAAACATGGCCAAGCCTCACCATTTGAGCAACTAAGAATAGCTCTGGAGGAGACTGGACTTGGATATTCCGTACAACCAGTTCTACTCAATGCTATGCATTTTGGAGCACCGCAACACCGGCCAAGGGTAATGCTTCTTGGGCTTCGCAAGGATATAGCGGCTGATCTGGGCTATAATTTCCAGTCTCAGACTTGGAAGTCTGATTTTGATAACATCGAAACCACCGCATTCTCAGAACGACCACAAATAGCACCAAGGGCAACACACTTTGGCGCCGAAATATTGACGGTTGAAGACGCTATCAGCGACCTTACAAACAAAGGCTATTCTAGAAAAAACTCTATATCTGATTATGCGATTGAAATGCGTTCAGATCGAGATTGGATGTCTGCGAGCATTTCAGAGAAAACACCAGAGACCGCCAAGCTTCCAAATCATAGCCTGCGCAAACACGCTGACCATATTCAAGCTCGATTTCGGCTCTATCAAATCTTCAGAGATCAGAGCGTTTCGCAAAAGGTATTGAGCATTCCCAAGCTTGATGACGTTACTGACGATGGCAAGCGAGTGATGCTGAGCGAAGCATTTCAGGATATAAGATTCCCAGCAAAAGCCCCCGATGGCTATGTCGTTGCCAGAAACATCTTAGAGCTGGTTGAAATTTCCATGACCCTTGGCACAAAGAAGCATAGTCAAAGGCCTCTTGATTGGAGTAAACCAAGCCCCACAGTTGTGAGCCTGCCTGATGACTACGTTCACCCCCACGAACCACGCACAATGACAGTTCGTGAACTCGCAAGATTTCAGTCTTTCCCAGATTCCTTCGAGTTCCGCTCAAAGGAAACAACTGGAAGCCACCGTCGAAGATTTGAGGTGCCACAATATACTCAAGTTGGCAATGCCGTCCCACCTAAGATGGCTCGTGCTGTTGGCAATGCTATCTGGGAAGCACTATCAGCTTGGATAGAACAAAATCAACGTAAAGCGAGCTAGGGGCAGACACTCAACTATTGCCCACCAGCGAACCATCCAATCTTACCATCTATAGCTCGTTTAATCGAATGATCAACTGGGCCAGTAAATACGCTACGAAGATTGTTTTTAAAGAACTCATGAAGAGCTCTAGCAACACCTGATTGAGTTTCCATACCCCAGTAATTGCCGCCAGACAAATTATATACTCGCTTGACTGACAACGAATTAGCCTTGGGTCGCTTAGATTCTTTTTGACTAGGCACTGTTACAAATGAATAACTAAAATTTCTCAGGTCTCCAATGCTTACGCCTGCTCTTCCAATTGTCAGATTGGAGGCCTTAAAGCCATCAGCTTTATAAACCATGTCCCAAAGCATTGGGATTTGAGCATTGTCGTTCCAGTTAGTTTTGCATTGAACAACATGAACTTCAATATCTGTAAGAATCGATCTCACAGAATTTGAGAAGCTTTCTACATCGCGATCAACGATGCTGGTAAAATCAAAAGCATCAGGAAAGACCAAAACAACAAGATCTGACTCGGTATTGGTTTGAGTATTGCTATAGTTTACTGTCAAAGCATCATTTACGCATTCAGGCACCCATTTCCGCGACTGCTTAATTGCCACTGCATTAGTACCAGAGAGAACCACATTCAAGTACCAACACACCAAAGCTTCCCAAGATGCCCCTGCACTGGAAACATCCCCTTGACCTCTCCCTGATGCTGTTGAAGTAAAAACAGAAGACAACTCCGAACCAAGCTTCAATACCTTCAGAGGATCCTGAAAATCATCTGTCAACTTATGCAGTTGTGGCAACCATATAGCCCAAGCTTTCTCAAATGATTTCATTGCGAACAATTGCTGGTTGGCAATTCGGCGATAGGCTTCAATTGTACTCACTTGAAAATCCGTAGCATTTTGCGTGGCATCGTTCGCCGAGAATCAAACTTGGCGCATGAGGAAATTACAATACTATGATTGTATTGGCCACAACCACATCAATTTAAAACTCAAGCAAACAAGTACAACATTTAGTACAACAAATAAGCTCTATCACATTCAATTAATTGGAATAAAACAATAAAAATTTTCAGACGACCCCATCCATCATCGGAGCAACGGAGAATGTCTTCGCTGTTGATTTTGTCTGTTCGTTCAACGACATAACACCTTACGATAAGAGCGCATTGCAGTTTGGAGTATAAAGTTGGCTGTTTACCTAGCCTTGGTGCGCTTTAAAAGCAATCAGATAAATCGATTGACGCGAGACATATGCTCTTCTGAGACAGGCTTAACGAGACAAAAAGCGCATTGGCTTTGTCTTGATGTGATCATATTTTCGGTTTTATAGTTTCTGATCGTATATTTATGATGTCTATTTTAAGGAGCTTTAGGGGCAATGGCTGTCTCAAAGGTTGGAGATGCGTGGTCGGGGATGGCGGCGCATATGAATACGATTTTGGGCAATAATGGGCCGCGCAAATGGTGGGTCTCATGCCAGATCCGCGATGTGGAACGCCTTAGCCATGAGATTATTTTGCCCTGTGAAGATGGCGTGCAATTGCATGGTGTCTATAGCCCCAATCCCAATGATCAGGGCCGCTTGGCGATTTTGATCCATGGCTGGGAAGGCTGTTTCAGCTCCACTTATCTGATGTCCGCCACCAAGCATTTGTATGAGAATGGCTATTCCGTCTTTCGCCTGCATTTGCGTGACCATGGACCGACGCATCATTTGAATGAAGAACCCTTTCTGGCTGTGCGGCTGGATGAAGTTGTGCAGGCTTTGGGCAGCCTGCATAAGAGGGTGCCGGACAAACGCTTTTTTCTGGCGGGTTTTTCCATGGGTGGAAATTTTGTTGTGCGGATTGCGGCACGGGCAAAGAGCCATGGTTATGACCTTCCTCTTGTCAAAGCTCTGGCGCTATGCCCACCGGTTGATCCTGAGCAAGTCAGCTATTCCATTGCCAACAGCCAGATCTATAATCGTTATTTTGTGCGCAAATGGCATAAATCTCTATCTCGCAAAATGATGCTCTATCCCTCTTTTCAGCCCCATGCAGATTTGCTGAACCATCGGGATCTGGTATCTTTGCAGGAAGATTTCATTCCACGCTTTTCTGAGTATGAAACCGCCAGCAGCTATTTTGCCGATTATGGTCTGACCAAAACCACGCTTTCCTCGATGGATGTGCCATGTCATTTGCTGTTCACACGTGATGATCCGGTCATTCCGGTAGCAGATTGCGCGCTCTTGCCCAAGCTGGAGGGCCTGAGTTACGAGATTGCCCCATCGGGAGGCCATTGCGGTTTTGTCAAGGCTCCCGGTCTGTCGAGCTGGGCCGATGATTATATCTTACGCTATTTTGAGCAGGATGAATTGCTCTTTTAATTTACGACATGTTAGAGTTGCACCTTAACCCGGAGAGATTATGAGTGATCTTGCATCAAAGTTGATTGATCATCTGCCAAAAGCAGAATTGCATTTGCATATTGAAGGCACGTTGGAGCCGGACTTAATGTTGGCACTGGCCAAGCGCAATCAGGTTTCACTGCCCTATAACAGTGTGGATGATGTGCGCAAAGCCTATGACTTTGACTGTTTGCAAGACTTTCTCGACCTTTATTATATGGGCATGTCGGTGCTTTTGACCGAGCGTGATTTTTTTGATCTCACTTGGGCCTATCTGGAGCGGGTGCATCAGGATCGTCTGACCCATGTCGAGCTGTTCTTTGATCCGCAAGCCCATACGGATCGTGGTGTCAGCTTTGAAACCGTTCTGGGCGGCATCACTTCGGCCTTGGAACAGGGCCATAAAGAGCTGGGTATCAGTTCCAAATTGATTATGTGCTTCTTGCGACATTTGCCAGAGGAAGAAGCTTTTGAGGCACTGGAATGCGCTTGCAATCATAAAGAGCATATTTTCGGGGTTGGGTTGGATAGCTCTGAAAAAGGCTTTCCGCCGCCTCTCTTTGAGCGGGTTTTTGCCAAGGCCAGAGAAGAAGGCTTTGTTCCGGTGGCGCATCTTGGTGAAGAAGGCACGGCTGAGAATGTCAAAGAGGGATTGGATTTGTTAAAAGTGGAGCGCGTGGATCATGGCAATCATGCGCTTGATGACCCTCTTCTTACCCGTCGTCTGGCAAAAGCCCAAACACCGCTAACCATGTGCCCTATTTCCAACTGGCGCCTGAAAGGCATTCCCACATTGGCCCATAGCCCGGTGAAAAAAGCCATGGATGCCGGTCTGTTGGTCACCATCAATTCCGACGATCCAAGCTATTTTGGCAGCTATCTGAATGATAATTACCGGGCTGTCTATGAGCATCTTCCCGTGGATGAAAAGGATCTGGTGACGCTGGCTCAAAACAGTTTCAAGGCTGCTTTTTTAAGCGATCAGGACAAACAAAAAGCGCTGGATGCCATTGATGATGTGGTGGATCAATTCCGGCACGATTAGCGATTGTGCTGGTTTAAATGTTTAGGCTCAGGATAAGAAAGTCAGCAGAATCAAGCGCTAATCATTTGTTTCTTAAAGTTGCTCAAACTGGGCGACTTTAAGGCAGTGTGTCGATTTGCACAGCGCATTTAACCATAGTTTCCCACACAACCTGGACTGAGCAGCGCTAAAAGCGCACTTGTTGCGCCCTTTCTGTCATGGAGCGCAAAGTCGCAGATTTCTGCGCTTTTCGCGTCGGTTTTTGTCGACATAATTTCTACAGAAATGCATTCAGTACGTCTTTTTTTGACATTAAATGCACTCAGTACACTTTTTCTTTTCTCTTTCATTTGCATTTGTTATAATGGTGTCAGTTCTATGATGATTTCACATGTCTTGCCGAACAGATCACCGATATCTGTTGGATGGCTCAGACCATCGCTTCACGTCTGGAAATTATGAAGCTGGCAAGCAAAGATGGAAGGGTTTGCAATGGCAATCCTTGATTTTTTGCTGAATTTGGCAGGCGCTACAATGTTGCTGCTTTTTGCCGTGCGCATGGTGCGTACCGGGATTGAGCGCAGCTATGGCGCATCCTTTCAGCGTCTTTTGACACGCCATAAGAAACCAGCGAAAGCTGCGGTGGCCGGATTGGGGCTTGCTGTGATCTTGCAAAGTTCTGCCGCCGTTGCTTTGTTGGTTTCAGGGTTTGCCTCCAGCTCCCTTGTTGGCTTTAGCTCTGGCTTGGCGGCGGTTTTGGGGGCTGATTTGGGCTCTGCCCTTGTTATTCAGATTTTGAGCTTCAAGCTTGATTGGCTTATTCCGCTTTTGCTAGCGGTTGGTGGCTGGCTGTTTGTGAAGGTGGAAGACACGCGCCCCCGGCAAATTGGTCGCATTCTGATGGGAATTGCCTTCATTCTTTTGTCACTTGAATTGCTGCGCGCAGCGATGATGCCCATTCGTGACAGCGCCTTTTTGCCTGCCATTGCCGGTTATCTGGCAAAAGATTATCTCACCGCCTTTTTTGTCGGGGCAGCCCTTGCCTTTGTCATGCATTCCAGTGTGGCAACCATTTTGATGTGCGTGACCCTTGTCAGTATGGATGCTTTGCCTCTGGCCGCTGGTATATCGCTGGTTTTGGGGGCCAATCTTGGCAGTGCTTTCATTCCTATCTGGTTGAGCCGTGGCGCAGAGATGGCCGGGCGGCGGATCCTGATCAGCAATCTTTTGCTGCGTGGCAGCTGGGCCTTTGTGGCGCTGGCCTTGATTAATAATTTGCCTATTCTGGACGCCCTTCCTGCCATTCATGCCGGACAAATGCTGGTCAATGTGCATTTGGCCTTTAATCTGATTTTGCTGGTCAGTCTTGGCTTTCTCTCATGGCTGGAGCCTGTCATCATACGGCTCTTTCCAGAGCGCTCGTCTCAAGAGCATGGTCAGGATATTGGCCTTGTTCATTCCGCGCTTGATCAAGCCGTGCTGGGCACGCCTTCCCTTGCTTTTGCCAGTTTGAAGCGCGAGGTTTTGCGCATGTCGGATCTGGTGGACCGGATGATCCGTCCGGTTATGGATCAGTATGAACAGGGAGATCTGGACAAGATAGAAGGGCTTGCAGCATTGGATGAAAGCGTCAATCAAAGCTTGAGCGATATTCGCGCCTATGTTGCCGCTATGCCGCAAGATGATATGGGCAAGAAGCACAAGCGGCATATTCATAATCTGATGGATTATGCCATTGCGTTGGAAACCGCTGGCGATATTGTCGCCAAGCGACTGGTACCTCTGGCGCGTGAGAAGAGCATTGAAAAGCTGGAATTTTCTGATGATGGCTGGGAAGAATTGGTTGGATTACATGAAAAGGTCATGTCCAATATGGGCCTTGCCTCCAATGTTCTGATTTCTGGCGATATGGAAAGCGCCCGCTTGCTGGTTGCTGAAAAGAGCGACGTGAAACGTTATGAGCGCAAAAGCCGCAAACAGCATCTCAAACGCTTGTCAGAAGGGGCCACCATGTCATTTGACAGCAGTGACATTCATCTGGAGACCTTGCGGGCCTTGCAGGATTTTAACAGCCAGATTTCAACTGTGGCCTATCCGATCCTTTATCAAAAGGGGCAATTGCTCGAAACGCGACTGATTGAGAGCTTGCAGGAAAATGCCAAACATCTGCAAGACACCGACAGCCCCAAAAGCGCTCTTGGAAGTGCCTAATGTGATGAAATAGGTAAGAGATTGCAAAAGAAAACGGCCCCTCACTTTGATTGTGAGAGGCCGTTTCTATTTTGGCAGTCAGGTTATTTTAGGACGTTAACTCCTAAATCCAGCCCTGAAGCTCGTTCATGACCAGACTTTCGAGCATATCCATGCCCTCATCGCTGTCATTGAGACATGGCAGGAAAGCAAATTGTTCGCCGCCATGTTCCTTGAAGATATCGCCATTTTCTCCGGCAATCTCTTCCAATGTTTCCAGACAATCGGCAGAAAAGCCCGGTGTCAAAATGGCCAATTTCTTGACGCCTTCCTTGGCCAGACGCTCCACCGTTTTATCGGTATAGGGCTGGAGCCATTCTTCCGGGCCAAAGCGGGATTGGAAGGTGGAGAGCATATACTCCTTGTCCCATCCCATGCTATCGCGCAGCAAACGCGATGTTTTCATGCAATGGCAATGATAGGGATCCCCCATTTCGAAATAGCGTTTTGGCAGGCCATGATAGGAAGCCATGATCTTTTCTGGCACAAAGTCCAGTTTTGACAGGCTGTTTTTGAGAGAAAGCGACAAGGCTTTGATATAAGCAGGATTGTCATGATATGGCGGCAAGGTGCGCAAGGCCGGTTGCCAGCGCATGGTTTTGAGCACATCAAACACCTTGTCATTGACTGTCGCCGTTGTCGCCGCTGCATATTGCGGATAAAGCGGCAATACCAGCAAGCGCTCCACCCCCTGCTCTGCCAGCTTTTCAATGCGCGATTTTATAGACGGCTTGCCATAGCGCATGGCCCAATCGACAACCACATGGGCCCCAACTTTCTCAAGCCTTTGCGCCAGTTTCGCGCCCTGATCGCGGGTGATGGTGCGCAAGGGCGATTCATTCAGCTCCTTGTTCCAGATTTCCTCGTAAGCCTTGCCCGATTTTTGCGGGCGCGTTTGAAGAATGATGCCATTAAGGATCGGCCACCATTTCCATTTTGGCTCTTCGATGACACGCTGGTCTTCGAGAAATTCTTTCAAATAGCGGCGCATGGACCAATAATCGGTTCCATCTGGCGTGCCCAGATTGACCAACAGGATGCCGATCTTGCCATATTTGACAGGCGGGTGATTGTCTGGCCAGAAATCCGTCATAAAGTGGTCCTTCATATTGCTTTTGCGTCAGTTTCAATGCCGCTCTTGTCTTATTCTTTCCATCCAGTGAATGGATTGATCTATACTTCCTCTTGCTCTACGAAGCCAAGAAGAAGACAGATCCCAAAGCCATCAAATTTATGAGTCTATGTCCTAGTGAACAGATATCAAAATTTATAGAGCATGGTCCTTAACTTGTGTCAAAAGCATCCTATCTCATGCTTGTCTTTCAACGACATGAAAGTTTGGTAATTCAAACATGTTTCTCAACGCCGATCTGTTAAGCCTGTTTTTGATCAGCTTCAGCGCCGCAACCCTTCTGCCCGGCGGCTCGGAAGTGGCCCTTTTGGCACTATCGGCCGATGGCAGACATGGGCCAGCCTTGCTGTTATCTGTGGCAAGTCTCGGCAATATATTAGGCTCTGTTGTCAATTATTGGCTGGGGCGCGCGGCGCTTGGGTTTCGTCATCATCGTTTATTTCCGGTCTCGCAACACCAATTGGACAAGGCTCAAGGCTGGTTTTCACGCTGGGGACATTGGTCTTTGCTTTTGGCATGGATGCCAGTGATTGGTGATCCGCTGACGGTCGCTGCCGGTGCCATGCGCTGCTCTTTTCTGACCTTCTGCCTTCTGGTCAGCCTTGGCAAGATTGTCCGTTATATGGCAATTCTGGGCCTCTTTACCCAGATTTTCTCATAAAATCTCAAAACAAAAGGCGGAAGTCTCCCCCCGCCTTTTGTTTTATAAAATATATGCTCTATTGCGCTGTTTCGGTATTCTTGACCTTGAAAAACAGGGCATAGAGCGTTGGCACCACGATCAAAGTTAAAAGGGTAGCAAAGGTCAGACCAAAAATGATGACCACAGCCAGACTTTTAAAGAAAGGATCCCAAAGCAAGGGCACAACGCCCAGAACCGTTGTCAAAACGCCAAGACTGACTGGTCGCACCCGACTGACAGAGGCGTCAATCACCGCACTTAAACGTGGTTTACCCTGTTCAATTTCCAGATCCGTCTGATCAATCAGAACAATGGCATTTTTAATCAACATGCCTGTCAGGCTGAGAACCGCCAGAATGGCCATAAATTCCATGGCGGTGCCAGTCAGGATCAATCCCCAAATGACGCCAACGCCGATCAAAGGCACCGTCAGCCAGATAATCAGCGGTTGACGCACAGCATTGAACAGCAAAAAGACCACCAGCACCATGGCACCAAATCCCAACGGCATGGTGGAGGCAAGGCCTGCATTGGCTTCGGCGCTATCGCCAGATTGACCACCCCATTTCAAATGATAGCCTGTTGGAAGATCAAGTGCCTCGACCTTTGCCTTGATGCGATTGAACAAATCAGTGGCATTGTCTGAAGGCGCCGGATCGGCTTGCGCTTTGATGGCCAAAGCGCGGTCCTCGCGCAGCAAACGCGCATTTTCAAATATCGTTTCAAAGCGCTCAACCACTTGGGTGATTGGCACATATTGGCCGGTTGAGGCATTGAAAATCTGAATGGATTTCAAGCTCTGCGCGCCTTTGCGGTCGGCTTCCAGGGGGCGAAAGATTATCTGCTTCAAATCCTCAGCATCGCGATAGATACCGATGGCCGTACCGGAAAAATGACCTGCAATGGCTTTGGTGATATCACCTTGCGTCAGGCCAAGACGGCGCATATTTTCTTCGCGGATGCGGGGCTTGATGACCTTGACCATTTCGCGCCAGTCATCCTTGATGGCAACGGCCCCTGCCTGCGCATAAATCTGCTTTGTCTGCTCGGCCAATTGCCGCAGAATGACAGGATCCTGTCCTGTAAATTTGGCCTCAATCAGACTGCCGCCACCGGGACCGAGATTGAATTTCCAGACCTTGGTAAAGGCCTGCCGGAAATTGCTTTCGATATATTCGCGCACACTGGTCAATAAAGGCTCGATGGCCTCATATCCTTCGACATCCACGAGGATCTGGCCATAGGCGGCATCGTCGCTGCCGCCATCATAAACCAGCATGAAACGGGGATGGCCGCCGCCTATCATACGATTGGTGCCGGTCACGCCTTGTAATGTGCGGATATGATCGGCAATTTTGGCTGTCTCTGCTTGGGTTTGTTCAATATCCGTGCCTTGGGGCAGATAATAATCGACCACAAATTGCGCCCGTGTTGAGGCAGGAAAGAAGCCTTGTTTCATAAACGGTGTTGCGGCCAAGGACAGCCCAAACAGACCAAATGCCAGCAGGATGGTGGCAAGGCGGTGCTTTAATGCCAGTGCCAGCATTTTGCGATAGCCACCCAGCAATATGCCTTCGTTGGTTTCCTGCTCAGTTTCTGTTGCTTTTTCATTTTTCAGCATCAATGTGCAGTAATAGGGGGTCAGCCAAATCGCAATCAGCCAGCTAAATAACAGGGCAATGGAAATAGTCCAGAACAAAGACCCGGCATATTCGCCCGTATTGTCAGGTGAAAAGCCGATGGGAGAGAAAGCCAGAAAGCCGACAATGGTGCCGCCAAGCAAAGGCCATTTTGTTTGATTGACAACAGCAATTGCTGCACTGGCAGGGCTTTCGCCCTTATGGATACGCACCAAAGTGCCCTCCACCACCACGATTGCATTATCCACCAACATGCCAAGCGCAATGATCAGCGCTCCCAAAGAAATGCGCTGCATATCGAGGCCATAGAGCTTCATGCCAAACAATGTGCCCGCAACGGTGACGAGCAAGATGCCGCCCATCAGCAGGCCAGAGCGCACGCCCATGAAGAGCAGCAAGGTGCCAACCACAATTGCCAGCGCCATCAGCACATTGAGGACAAAATCATCAACCGAGATGCGCACACTCTCGCTTTGCTCTGAAATGGGGATGATATCCATGCCCAAGGGGCGCTGATTTTCCAAATCCTTGATGCGCGCCCGCACGGCATCGCCCATTTGCACCACATTGCCGCCAAGAATGTTGGAAATTGCCAAGCCTATGGCGGGTTTGCCGTCTCTATAGAGGCGCTTTCCGATTGGGTCTTTTATGCCAAGTGTGACTGTTGCGATATCTTTTAACCGGAATGAGCGTCCCCCTTTGGGGTCTGAAATAACCAATTCTTCCAATGCCTTGAGCGAGGAGACGGCGGCACCTGCGCGAAATTCAATACGCAAATTGCCCGCTTTGACATTGCCGCCAGAGACGACTAGATTTTGCCCTTCCAGCACTTGGGCAATTTGTCCTGAAGACAGACCAAGCTGAATGAGGCGCGAAGGCTGGTAATTGATATAGACCCGCTCTTGTGGCGTGCCGACCAGAATGACTTTTGAGACACCTTTGACCAGCACCAATTCGCGTTGCAAAGTTTTTAGATAGTCGTGAATTTCAGACAGAGAATAACCATCCCCCGTAACCGCATAATATTGCGCATAAACGTCGCCATAATCATCATAGACTTGCGGCACCCCAGCATTGGGTGGCAATTGGCGCTCTGTATCTGAAATTTTGGCGCGAAGCTGGGTGAATTTTTGCGCCAGAACGTCGCGCGTTTTGGCGCTGGCAATGGTGAATTCTACTGTCACTTGCGACAGGCCCGCAGAGGATGTGGATTTTACCTCTTTCACACCGGACAATTGCTGAATGGCCGTTTCAATCACATCGGTGACTTCCTCGGCCACTTCCTCAGCTGATGCGCCGGAATAAGGCGTGATGACCTGAGCGGAGCGGATGATAAATTCCGGGTCTTCAAAGCGTGGCAATGATGTATAGGCAACGTAACCGGCAAGCAAAATGACCAAGGTCAGCAATGCGCTGACAAGCCGTTTCTCAATCGCAAATCTGGCAAGATCCATCTGCTTAGTCCCCGATTTGCGTTACAGGAGCGACCGTCTGGCCTGCTTGCAGAGCGGAAATGCCTGCGCTGGCAATCACCTCGCCCAGTTTCAGGCCTTCGCGGATCTCAACCATGGCCTCGGTGATTTCCCCCGCTGTCACGCTGCGCTTGATGACTTTATTGTCCTTCTGCACGATCCAAACAAAGGCGCTGCCATCAGGCGCGGAGGCAAGAGCGGTGATGGGAATGGACAAGGTGGTTTTTCCTTGTAATTTTTCCACCACCCAGATGCGCCCTGTCATGCCGGGCAAAATGGTAATGCCTTGCGGCGGTTTCATGCTGACACGCGCCCGAAATGTTTGGGTTGCGGCATCGGCTTGCGTTGAAAAATCGACCAGCATCACCTCAAATCGCTGATCGGGCAAAGCATCCAGTGTGGCACGCACCTGTGGTTGCTTTTCGCTGGAAAAGCGGGCAACGTCGCTTGCCGGAATATCGAGCACCAGATCCAGGCGATCAAGCTTTTGCAAAATAGCGACTGGCTCTTTTGCCTGCACATTGACGAAATTATCCAGCACACGTTTGGCAATCACGCCAGAAAATGGCGCGCGCAAAGTGGCATCAGCCAGATTGTTTTGCGCGGCCTGAATTTGTGCTTTCAGGCCTTTGATACCGGCTTCCTGCGCGCTGATTTCCTCAGGGCGAGACCCGGCTTGCCCCTTGATCAATTCCTGACGTCGGCTTTCCAGCTCGGCATTTGCAACGGTTAGGGCCGTTGTGTCATTGTCCAGTTGCGCTTTGGTGATGACACCTTTTTTGAAAAGGGTTCTGGAGCGCTCAAGCTGTTGTTCGGCGGCTGTTGTTTTGGCCATGGCCGCGGCTTGTGCGGCTTGCAAAGCGGCAACATCTTCTGGTCTTGCGCCGCTGGTCATGGCTGCCAAATTGGCCTCTGCCTGATCCAGCTGGCTTTGCAATTGTGCAATCTGGTTTTCCAGATCCCGCGTATCGAGCTTGGCTATGATCTGATCTTTTTCCACCTGCTGGGCCGCATGGATGGGCAATTCAATGATTTGCCCGGAAACGCGAAAGGATAAATCGGCCTGTTGTGCCGGAAGCACCGTTGCCGGATAATCACGCCGGATGACGGCGTCATTGGCGGCTATGGTGAATATTTTGACCGGTCGGATTTGCGCCTGTGCATTTTTGTTCTGGTCCTCGCTTTGATCGCAAGCAGAGAGCAAACCGGTGAGCAAGAGCATCGTGCCAAGGGATGCTGCCTTTGGCAAAGCCGGAATGGATGAGAACAAGCGCATGGGCGTTTCTCCAACAGTTTGAAAATACATTTTTATTCTTTCTTGGGCCTAGGCTCAGGACTGATTAATTTAGCATATTCTGTTTATCTTGAAGTATTCAGATAGAAGAACCAAGAGCAAAATAAGGGTGGTCCCCTTTTTGCAGCTCTTGGTTCGATAGATGGGTACTTCAAGATAAACCCGAAGGGCGAGGCAGTTTTGCGCAATGACTACGTCGTAAAATCTTGAAAATGAACCACATTGTCGCGATTTTCCTTCTTGTCCTTACGCAAAA
>JAOXSG010000674.1 GCA_025800105.1 Cohaesibacter sp.
TTTTGCGTAAGGACAAGAAGGAAAATCGCGACAATGTGGTTCATTTTCAAGATTTTACGACGTAGTCATTGCGCAAAACTGCCTCGCCCTTCGGGTTTATCTTGAAGTACCCATCTATCGAACCAAGAGCTGCAAAAAGGGAACCACCCTTATTTTGCTCTTGGTTCTTCTATCTGAATACTTCAAGATAAACAGAATAGGCTAAATTAATGAGTCCTGAGCCTAGTCTGTGACTGCCTGACTATAGAAAGGCAGTCAGCAAAGATCTACTCCTACCATCCAATGCCATGATAGCTGCGGGCGCTGGGAGGCGAGCGGAACAAACGCGCCAGATCAATGACATGATGATGTTTGACATGCCCTTGTAAACGTTTGCGCCAATAGGGGCTGTTATGGGCGGTGATCAAAGCCTCGCTTTGCGCCAGGAAGCGCGCTTTATCCGGTTGCAGGCGAAAGGTAAGGCGCTCGACAATATCGGCATAATCGCAATAGTGGGATCGAAGCTGCCCCACCTGCGCGCTCATTTTACTTTCGCAACAATAGATGGGATCATCGACCAGAATTTCGATGCCATCATTGAGCAGCATTCCGGCAAGATCAAGCATCGGGCTTTCGCGCAAATCATTGGTATCGGGCTTGAAGGTGATGCCACAAAGGCCAACCACTTTTGCCCCAACCCTTTTTGTCAGCTCATAAGCGCGTTGCACTTGCGCCCGATTAGATCGTCCAAGACTGTCAATCAATGGCAGCGACACATCATAGTCCGCCCCCATCTGGCGCATGGCGCGCACCTCCTTGGGCAAGCAGGAGCCACCATAGGCAAAACCGGGTTTGAGATAATGCGGCGAAATATTCAAAACAGTATCGCGGCTGAAATGCTCCATCACCTCCCAGCCATCGACGCCGACGGCCTGACACAGGCGGCCAATCTCATTGCCAAAACAGACTTTGGCCGCATGCCAGACATTGTCGACATATTTGACCATTTCTGCGGTTTCGATATCGGTCAGGATGGGCGCATCATCAATAGGAGCAAGGATTGCGGCCAGCTTTTGTGCTGCTTTTGCATGACTGGCCCCGATCACCGTCTTGGGCGGGTCGTTAAAATCGGCAATGGCGGTGCTTTCGCGCAAAAATTCGGGATTGAAGCAAACACCAAAATCCCTGCCCTCTCGTTTGCCCGATATATGCTCCACAATCGGAATGAACTGCTCTTTGGTTGTTCCGGGTGGCACCGAGCAGCGCATGACAATCACATGATAGGCATCTTTTTGTTTCAAGGCGGCCCCCAGCTCCTTGGCCACAAGGGTGAGCGACGAGCAATCGCACCCGCCATCGTCCTTGGTTGGGGTATTGACCGAAATGAAGCTGACCTCGCTTTGCTCAACCGCCTTGAAAAGATCCGCACTGGCGCTGATACGCTTATGTTTCAAGCCCTCTGTCAGCAAATCATCCAGCCCCGGCTCCACAATGGGACTGAGCCCTTTGGACAGCTGGGTGAGCTTGTCCTCGCACACATCCACGCCAATCACATCATGCCCCATATGGGACAGACAGGCGGTGGAAACCAGGCCCACATAACCAAGCCCGATGACACTGATTGAGGCGAGAGGGTTTAGGGAAAGGATGGTTTCTTTGTTAACAAAAGATGACTTAAATTGCGCATTTGGCATATACATGGCGATCTCCGAAATTGTCTCCTTTGCCAGACCAATCAAACGCCGTGCCATAATTTTTATTAAATTATTTCAATGTCTTAAATTCTTCATACACTCTATTGCAACGCTTTGATTGCGTTTTGCGAACGGCATCATTGCCAAATGCAAAAGCGGAATTTCCTCTCATTTTGCCAATAAAACCCTAGGTATAGAAAAAGGACATATTATTCTTTTGGTATTCAATCTCGCCGATAATGATGGGGGTAAGAAACAGGAGGATTGATGCAAAAAGAGCGGATCACACTGCGCTTGAGCCTATTGCTGGGCATTGGCTTGCTGGTCGGGTTCGCGCTTGTCTATTTTGCTTATGATTTTGGCCGCAAAGAGCGTCTGGCAACCCTGTTGCAATCCGCCCGATCCTACTCCAGCATGATGACGGCCTTTCGCCATTTCTACAGTCAGGAAATTGTTGCCCGACTGAAAGAGCAGGATGCGCCCATCACATTTTCCCATGATTTCAAACACACAGCAAACAGTCTGCCCCTGCCCGCAACCCTGACCATTGAATTGTCAAAATTTCTGACCGCCCAACAGGATCATCCGGTTTTTGACATGGTCAGCCGCTATCCCTTCTCCAACCGTGCGCCCAAAAGCCTGTCGCCTTTCAAAGAGCGGGCCTTGAGCACCATTGAACAGGGCCAGAGTTTGGGAGAATCCTCCGATTATTTCGAAAGTCGTGTGCTGGAGAGCGGGCAGCACCGTCTGGATTATGCCCAGAAAATCGTCATGGAAGCCGACTGCGTTGCTTGCCATAACAACCATCCTCATTCCACCCGGCGCGATTGGAAAATAGGCGATGTGCGCGGCATACAGAGCGTTTCCATCTTGTCCGAGCAGGATATCATTCCGGTTTTAAAGCGCATGATGCCCCTGCTCTTTGTCTATCTTTTGATATTGGCGGCCTCTCTTGGCCTCGCCTCTTTGTTTTTTGCCCGCAATCGACGCGCCATTGAACGATTGCAGGACAGCTTGCATGAGACACAGACCCAATCCATAGAGCTTCAAAAGGCAACGGAGCGGTTGTTGCAAGTCGAGGGCTATTTGTCCGACGCCATTGCGTCCCTGCCCGATGGCTTTGTGCTTTATGACAAACAGGATCGTCTGGTTTTATGCAATGACAAATATCGCGAAATTTACGCAGCCAGCGCCGATCTCATCAAGCCCGGTGCCAAATTCAAGGATATCATTGTCAAAGGCGTAGAGCGGGGGCAATATCCTGAAGCGCTTGACGATCCAAAAAGCTGGATCGAACAGCGCATGCAGGAGCATTATCACCCGCGCGGCCCCATAGAGCAGCGCTTGAATGATGGCCGCTGGCTGCGGGTTTTTGAACAAAAAACCGAAAAAGGCCAGATTGTCGGCTTCAGGGTCGATATCACCGAATTGAAACAGCGCGAACAGGCCTTAAAAGAGCGCGAGAGCCAATTGCGCGCCACCATGGAATCCGCCCTTGATGGCATTATTGTCATTGATGATCAGGGGGTGATTTGCGAATTTAACGACGCCGCCAGCAAAATCTTTGGCTTTTCGCCACAAGAAAGCATCGGCCAACCTATGGCCGAGCTGATCATCCCTTCTCATTTGCGCGACGCCCATCACAAAGGCATGGATCTTTATCGCAAAACGGGCCATGGCCCGGTTTTGGGACAGCGCATCACGGTGCCGGGCCTTTGCAAAGATGGCCGAGAAATTACGCTGGAATTGGCCATCAATCCTGCGCAAAGCAGCACAGGAGAGTTGTTCATCGCCTATATGCGCGATGTCACGGATGTTCTGGCCCAACAAACCGCGCTGGAAGAGGCAAAAGCAGCAGCAGAAGAAGCGGCAAAGGCAAAAGCGGCCTTTTTGGCCATTATGAGCCATGAAATCCGCACCCCCTTAAATGGCCTTTTGGGATTGCTGGAAATGCTGGAAAGCGAAATTTCCGATCCCCTCATGCATCAAAAATCTGTCACCGCCCTTGATAGTGCTGTGGCCTTAAGTGACTTGCTCAATTCCATCCTTGATTATTCGCGTCTGGAAGCGGGCAAGGTTGCCTTGAAAGAAAGAAGCTTTGAGCTGCGGCCTTTTGTGAAAAAAACCATGGATCTGGTGCGCCCAAGCCTTGAGAAGAAAGGCCTTGAGGCTTGCCTTGAGATTGATCCTGCTGTGCCAACTTTTGTTTGTTATGATGATATGCGCCTGCGCCAGATCTTGCTCAATCTGCTGGGCAATGCGATCAAATTCACCAAAGAGGGCCATGTGGCCTTGCGCATTGGCCCTTGTCTGACGCCGGACATGCTGTGTTTCCATGTGGAAGATAGCGGCATTGGCATCAAGGCGCAGGATATTGCCCATATTTTTGAGCATTTCAATATGCTCGATCCCTCTCACCATCGCGAGAGTGATGGCTCAGGGCTTGGCTTGTCCATCACCAAAAATCTGGCCGATTTGATGGATGGCACCTTAAAAGTCGCCAGCGAGCAGGGAAAAGGCAGCCTCTTTACCCTTGAGCTGCCGATGACAGAGGCAAAAATACCTGCCGCCAGCCAGAAACACCCTGATGAAGCGGCACTGGATCAGCGCTTTGATGGTCTGTCAGTGTTGTTGGCCGAAGATAATGAAACAAACCGCCTGGTGCTTGGCGCCTCTTTAAAACAATTTGGCATGATGGTGACAGAGGTGGCCAATGGCCTGCACGCCGTTGAGCAAGCCCGGCGGCAGAAAGATTATGATCTCATCATTTTGGATATTTCCATGCCCATCATGGATGGCATTGAGGCCGTTGGTCATATTCGCCAGATCAAAGACTATCAGCATTGCCCGATCCTTGCCTTCACAGCCTATGGCCAAGAGGAAGAGCGCGGCGAATTTTTACAAGCCGGATTTGATGCCATCCTCTCCAAACCCACCCGCAAGAACCATTTGTTCCAAATGCTGTGCAGCCTCTTGGATCAACCACAAAGGGCTGAAACGCAAGCACCCCCGCACAAAGAGGAGACTGCGCTGGATGTGCTGGATCAGAGCGTCCTGTCACCGATATTTGACGATATCCCGTTGGAATTGGCGCACAAGCTTGCAACAACCTGCCTCAATGATCTGGCAGACAATATGGACAGGCTGAAAACGGGCTGGCAAGCCAAGGATTGGGAGCAGATGCACAGGGCCGCTCATATCCTAAAAGGGCTGACAGACAGCTTTGGCATGAGAAAATTGAGCGCTCCGACCTGTGAGATTGCCGATCTCACCCGCGCAAAGCCTGATCCTGAGCAACAACAAAGCCTGATCTTGGCCATGGATCAGATTGAAAAACATTTTGCCCCAACCCATGCCGCTTTGCGTCAAGCCTTTGACGCGCTTGACCTTGAGTTGGGCGCATGGATCGAGACTGAGAAAAAGGAAGAGGACTGATATGACTGCATCCATCCTGATTGTCGAAGACACGCCGTCTCTTGCAACCCTCTATCAGGTGCAATTGGCAAAGGCTGGCCTCTCCTCCACCATTGTCGCCACCGGCCAAGAAGCCATCCATGCCATTCATGACAGACCTTATGATGTCATGTTGCTGGATCTTCAATTGCCCGATATGACCGGTTGCGATCTTCTCAAAGCCCTCTCGCAACAAGGCTGCGCGCTGACCACCATCATGATTACCGCCCATGGCTCGATCAATATCGCAACAGAAGCCATGCGACTGGGCGCTTATGATTTTTTGATGAAACCGGTCTCGCAAGAGCGATTGCTTGAGAGCATCAAAAATGCGCTGGAAGTCAATTCTGTCCGCGCAGTTGCAACCGCTGAGACAGCCGATGCAATAGCTAACTCTGTAACGGATCACTCAAAAAAAGCAGCAAAAACAAAGACGGAAGCAGAGACAGAGGGCTTTGAGGGATCCGGCTTTGTCGGCTCAGGCCCTGCCATGCAAGCCATTTATAAGATGATCCCCAATATCGCCAAATCCAAGGCTTTTGTGTTCATCACCGGGGAGAGCGGCACGGGCAAGGAAATTTGCGCCCATGCCATTCATGCAGCCAGCAACCGCTCTGATGGTCCGTTCATTGCGCTCAATTGTGCGGCCATTCCAAGCGAGCTGATTGAATCGGAATTGTTCGGCCATAAAAAAGGTGCCTTTAGCGGGGCAACAAGCGATCGGCTGGGGGCTGTGCTGTCCGCCAATGGCGGCACCTTATTTCTCGATGAAATTTGCGAAATGGACATTGCCCTTCAATCCAAATTGCTGCGCTTTTTGCAAAGCGCGCAAGTGCAACGGGTGGGGGATGATAAGGTCCAGAACGTTGATATTCGCGTCATCTGCGCCACCAATCGCATTCCCTTGCAAGAAGTCGCCGCCGGGCGTTTTCGCGAAGATCTCTATTATCGGCTGCATATTCTGGCCATCGCCCTGCCCGCTTTGCGCGAACGCGGCGGCGATATTTTAGAGCTGGCCGATTTCTTTCTCAAAAAAGCCTGCAAACAGGAAGGCCGCAAGAAAAGGGTGCTGGATGAGAGCGCCAAATCATGGCTTTTGCGCCATAGTTGGCCGGGCAATGTGCGCCAATTGGAAAATCTGATCCATTCGGCCATCGTCATTCATGACGCGCCCATCCTCTCTGCCGCCCTGTTGCAAAGCTTGCCGCTCGGTCAGGAAGGGGCTATCAATAATGGTCCTGTCCATCAAGATGATCCTGCGCTTTTATCATCCAGCCATGAGCAAGGCCCAAGCGCATCCGCCCCCTGTTTGCAAATTGATCTGTCAAAATCCTATTGCGAGATTGAAAGAGAGATTTTGGAAGCGGTGATTTCGCTGCATGACGGCTCGCTGCCCAAAGCGGCCAAAAGTCTGGATATGAGCCCCTCCACCCTCTATCGCAAACGCGATGCCTGGCAAGATCAGGACTTAGGACTATGAAAACATGAAAAAAGGGGAGCCTGTATGCTCCCCTAGCCTGATCAATGGATGATGATAAAAACGCCTGAGCCTAGGCTCAGGACTCATTAATTTATCCTATTCTGTTTGTCTTGAAGCATTCATATAGAAGAACCAAGAGCAAAATAAGGGTGGTTCCCTTTTTGAAGCTCTTGGTTCGATAGATG
>JAOXSG010000677.1 GCA_025800105.1 Cohaesibacter sp.
CGGCTCCGTTGGTGCCGGTGGTCGATACGCAATATATCGCTCCGTTGGTTGATGCCGCCGTGATCACCGCGCGCTTTGGTGAGGCCACACAGATGGAATTGCGCACTGCGTTTGCGAACCTGCGTGAAAATCTTGATGAAGATGCAGTTCTGGTCAGTATCCTCAACTGTTTTGAGGGTGGCACACAAAGCTACCGCTATGATGGCTATTATGGCTAATCGCTAGTTTTACTGCGACCTCAACAATATGAAGCCTCGCCACTTTGGCGGGGCTTTTTGCTGTCCGAATCTCTGCTGTGACATGTTCGGAGGCGCATTCATCCATTAGATATGCTGCATTTCGCATCAGATGCGCTGAAATTCGATAGATCTTTTGATTAATTATTGTGCAAATTTAATTCTCTTCAAAACTGACATGTTAGAATGCAAAATTTTACTTGATCCATTTGTGAATAATATTTTTACTAATGAAAATATAAGTGCAGATAGATGCTGAGGATCGCTGGAGGTAGAGGCCGCGGCATCGCGACATATCTTTTGGGAGGAGAAGACATGAAACTGAC
>JAOXSG010000678.1 GCA_025800105.1 Cohaesibacter sp.
ATCAGTTTCACTCCACTGCGCAGGATGGGTGTTGGAATGCTGATAGCGGCAGCATCTGTGGTGGTGGCGGGCGTGATTGAAATTAAGCGAAGACATACATGGGAACAGGGACATTTTTGTGATCAGATTGTTTTTGATGAACAGCGAAATGCTTCAGACCTGAATGTCTTCTGGCAAGTGCCGCAGTTTGTGTTGATTGGTTCCGGTGAAGTGCTGACGGTGATCACAGGTATCGATACCAAGTGATTCAATGGCTTGTCACCATGTTGTAACATAAAAATGCATTGTCAATTAAATACAATAAAAAATTTAAAAATTAAACGCATTGAAGTCACCTGTTGGCAACTACTTGATAACTAGGTAACTTCTTAAGTCTCATTTACACCACTAAAAATATTGGCACGGCACCCCTAAATTTCGGCACCGTGCCCAAGCTAGTTCGGCACGGCACTCCCCATTAACACGAGCCAAAATAGAAGATTTTTTAAACAAATGGGCACGGTATACCTATTCTGTATTGGCACCCCTAATACTTATTAATTTTGCGAGTAAATGATAAGGTAGTAGGCCCGTAGCCAGGGGGGTGCACGGGAAGGC
>JAOXSG010000686.1 GCA_025800105.1 Cohaesibacter sp.
GCTTAACATACAATTTGCAAAATGTCGACCGAACAACCTGAGAGCGCACATTCGCAGGGCGAGACCCAGGCAGCAACGCCGTTGCTAAGCAACAGTTTACAAAGCAACAATTTGCAGGGCGAGATCACACAGCAAGCGACCTCGCCAACTCCAACCACAAAGCCCGCAAAAAATCCCAAGCGAGTGGCTGCTGGCAAATTGGTTGCTGAAAGAACGCGAAAGGCCCGCGAAGCACAGAAAAAAGCCGCAGCTGAGGCTGCTGCCATAATCGCAAAAAACAAGGCCCCCGTGCCACCTGCGGCAGCATTGGCTACCGAAGACGAAAACCCTAGAAGCATTCTTAGCACCACCCAATGGCTTGCTGCGGGCAGTTTTGCCGTTTCATTGATCGGGCTTTATTACAAACGTGAAGAGCTGAAGGCCGTATTCAGCAAGAAAACTACACCGCCAGCGCCGCCACAACCCGCACCAGCGCCTAGCAAAAATTTGCCACCGCCCCCACAGCCAAAAGGCATCCGCCACATGGATTAAACATTTGCCTTTGCCATCATATGAATTTACATTATGAAAGTTGACATTCTCTAGTGTTTTATCTCCAGCGCGGCAATTATTGGAATCGGGGTTTTAATGATCAACTTAAACGAAAAGGTTTTCCGAACAGTCCGCGATCTTATGAAAGCCCCCTTAACTAACCCCGACTCAGATGAGGAGGAGTCCGATTAATTTTTGTTTTGTTTTTTGAAGTTTTGCATACATTGCTATACCACCATGTC
>JAOXSG010000706.1 GCA_025800105.1 Cohaesibacter sp.
CAATTGCTGTAAAACCCGTTTAAGGTCTTAGCACCACCCCAAAACGAATAATGTATACTCGTATATAAAACTAAATATGGGCCCAAACTGTTTATCTTTATACTGGTAGCATAGCAGAATGTGTAGCTGCGCCGTAGGACCATTATAGGGGTGGCGAATGGTCCTTCAAAAAAATTCGGGTCTCGCAAAATTTTAGTCGATTTTCATGGGTCTCACAGTCTCGTTTTTTCAGCGGTTGTCTGTGTCTCGGAGTCTCGATTTTTTAACGAAGCTGTCTCGAAGTCTCGATTTTTTGACCAGCAGATCTCTCTCGGAGGATTGATTTTTTGGCCTTTTGTTTGCTGCTTTTGATTGCCTTTGTGGTCCATAAACGATGATAATTTAATTTCGAAAACAGCTTTTGGACCATTTCCTTTCGGAGTAACTATGGCAAAAACCTTTTGACAAAGTTAGCTCACTTAGAGGATTACGGCCGGCCTTATGTGCCTATAGTAAGACGATGATAATATCGGAAAATATTGGCTACACAAGTCTCGGACTCGCATTTCTACAATAACTCCAAAGTCTCGGACTCGCATCTCAAAATAAATATAAGTCTCGGGCTCGCAGAGAAAAACGCTAGCAAAGTCTCGCAAAG
>JAOXSG010000709.1 GCA_025800105.1 Cohaesibacter sp.
GTAAATAAAAATCTGTACCCCGCACCTGGAGTACATGCTCTTCGGTGGAGGTTGCCTTAGCTTCCTCCTGTTTGGTTTGTGTGGTTAGTGGTCCTGCCACTTTTGGTCTTGTGCCTCTCCGGCGCTCCAGATCCACTTCTGGATCACTCATAGGTGGTCTAAATAGACTCTGACTTTGTTCTCCTGGCCCTTCTGCCATAGAACATGGTGGTATATTTAATAGGGTAACTCCCCCCACTGCCCCAGCAGTTGTCTCAGGATTTTCTACATTTGACTGTCCTGCCTGAGACTGCTCGGGCGTCCTCTTTCAGAGGACCAACTTTCCTTGGGTCATTATCCCTAATGGTTCAGGCTGGAGTGTTATATCTCCCACTGAACCAGATCTACTTAGGTCAGCTTGTTGCCTAATTCTTCGATAAATTTCTTCAGAGGCCCGTCTAGCGTCATCTGTATCCCTGGGTTCCATGGAGGATTCACGTGAAGACGCAGGCAAGGATTGAGTTCTCTCAGGT
>JAOXSG010000730.1 GCA_025800105.1 Cohaesibacter sp.
GTTTGCCTGTCTACTCCACGAACGGAGCCGCGCGCAATAATAGCTGTGTGCGTTTTTCAAGGGCGTTAGAACGCATCGGTATGAAAGCATATGGCTGGCACCTAGGCATTCCAACTTCAGGAGCCGCACGCTTTTGTAACAGGAAACGTCACAGTTAGTTGTAGAAAGGTGTGCGCGCCTGCCCCATGCGTTTTTTTAAGCTTCACAAAATGCATAGCTAAATGTTTTCGTTAGTGCTCCACGCAAGGAGCCGCGCGCGACTGTAGGCATATGCGTTTCTCAGAGACTTTAATGAAACAATTTTGTTGTGTCACCTAGGCATTCCAACTTCAGGAGCCGCGCGCTTTTTACTCTATTCAAATTCTTCTTTAGCTATAGCAGCGACTGCCAATTTGCGATGCTGGCTGGCCAAGAAACAAGAAACGTCAGAACCAAATTTAGAAATCTGTGCGTGCACGCCCAGTGCGTTTTTTGAGCTTCAGAAAATGCATGGCTAGATGTTTGCCTGTCTACTCCCCGAACGGAGCCGCGCGCAATAATAGCTGTGTGCGTTTTTCAAAGGCGTTAGAA
>JAOXSG010000751.1 GCA_025800105.1 Cohaesibacter sp.
AAAAAGAAAAAGATCAATTTTGACTAAGCTCACCTACTGGAAAAAAGGACCCACCCAGGAGCTTCCCAATCAGCTGGTACTGCAAACTGGACACAGGAATACACTAGCCAAAAGTGTACCCTGAACTCCAAATGCAACAAAATGTTGCAAGTGGACTTGCTGCTCAGACCTGCCAATTTGACAGGCCCTGTACCAACCTGGCATGGTGCTCCTTCCCAGGTGAACCACTGTGCCAAAGAATTCACCTAATCAGCCCCCCACAAGAATTTACAAGACAGCAGCCAAAGATATTTGTTAGACCAAGATCCTGCCACAACCCAGACAGAGGGTAATTTCACCCCAATTAATCAAATCTCCGTATGTTTCTGTCTGTGTCTTTGTCTGTGTCTGTCTGTCTACCTGTCTGGCTGTCTGCTGTCTGTGTAACGACGATGTACGCACGACGCACGACGTACGAATTTTCGAGATGATCTAGATCTAGATGAGTTGCCTAATGATCTGCCAAGTTATCTTGGATTTTTGCATAAATTATGCAAATTCGGTGGTGGAATGATAAAAACAGACATAGTACTACACCCCTACCTATTAATAAC
>JAOXSG010000759.1 GCA_025800105.1 Cohaesibacter sp.
TCATCACGCAGTAGATCACCGAACATATCTTCGTCCATCGGTGCCATCGAAAGTGGTGATGCTGTAGACAATAATGCAGCTGATGCATCTCCCAACGTTTGCTGAAGCTTCTGATGCTTCGCACCCTTCTCAACCCCAGCCCCGTCCCCCTTTCTCATCTTCCGTGTGCGGCCCATGTGTTCCACAACAGCTCAATGCGTGAGCGTGTTGCAAAACTGGTTTGCGACAGTATCTTTCCACTTACAGCTACAAAAATTGTACTGCGGAGGAATCTTTGGGTGGTGTTGGACCAATGAGCGATCAAACTGGCCGTCAGTAAACAAATTTTGATGGGAAAAGTACAAAAACGGCCTTCAACGGCTTTGACAGACCCTTGAACAAGGGTCGACAGACCTTCGACCGTGTTTCGACAGACCCTTGAGCGATTGTAAACAGGCCAAAAACAGAGGAAAAAGGGTGTAAAAACATGGAAAAAACGGGTTGCGACAGAGAATGACGTAGAATTCGAATATTCTGACAGGCCTGAACGACCCGATCTTGCCTGTCAAGGCCTGTTTTTACCGTTTTCAGCCGGTTTTTGTAAGAACGGGGCCTCGTTCAACAAGAACGGGCTGCCGTTCAAAAAGAAAGGCTGCCAAAAATCTGGAGGAACGGGA
>JAOXSG010000761.1 GCA_025800105.1 Cohaesibacter sp.
GATAGAACGCGAAAGGACTGCGAAGCACAGAAAAAAGCCGCAGCTGAGGCCGCTGCCATATTCGCAAAAAATAAGGACCCTGAGCCCCTGCTGCAGCATGGACTACCGAAGACGAAAGCCCAAGAAGCATTCTCAGCACCACCCAATGGCTTGCTGCGGCCAGTTTTTTCGTTTCATTGATCGGGCTTTATTACAAACGTGAAGAGCTGAAGGCCGTATTCACAAGAAAACTGTACCGCCAGCGCCACCAGCGTCGCCACAACCCGTACCCGCGCCCCCGCCCCCACAGCCAAAAGGCATACGTCACATGGATTAAACATTCGCCTTTGCCAACATATGAATTTACATTATGAAAATTGACATTCTCCAGTGTTTTATCTCCTCCGCGGCCATTGTTGGAATCGGGCTTATATGGATCAACTTTAACGAAAAGGTTTTCCGAACAGTCAGCGATCTTATGAAAGCCCCCTTAACTAACCCCGACTCAGATGAGGAGGAGTCCGATTAATTTTTGTTTTGCTTTGTTTTGAACTTTTGCATACATTGCTATACCACCATGTCTGACAACAAGCTTGTTAAAACGATCGTTGAAGCTGCAACTCTGACTGGCTTCGCCGCCGGCATCGGCTGGGTCACAAAAAAGGTGTTGAAAGAGAATTTTACCTCCGACCCCAGCAGCAGTGCAATGAACTACACAAAATTCACCGCCGTCATGGCGGGAAGCATCGCGCTTAAACAGTACCTCGAGGACCAAAAAAATTCTGATGAGGTCGCCCAGGCCTTTCAAAAGATTTACAAGCGCGGGCCTCTGAAATGGCCTCAAATGCTGCAGGTTG
>JAOXSG010000767.1 GCA_025800105.1 Cohaesibacter sp.
CCATCAGATCAAATTTTTCATGAGGGAAATGCTGGCGGGCCACATCCAGATATGTTTTTGAAATATCATAGCCCTGATAGTCAAATTTGGCTTTGGCAAAATCGCGCAGACCTATGGTAAAAGCCCCTGTACAACAGCCAATGTCGTTGATTTTAATTGGCTTTTTTTCCTGCTTGGTGGTTGTTTCATTGATCAGGGTCACAAATTGCTCAACCCAATAGAGCGGCGCTGCTGACAAGCGCTTTGTGCAGAGCGTTAGATAATCTTCATCCTGTGTTGTTTGCCAATCGGTGATTTGCTGGGTCATGGTTTGATCATCTCAACCAATTCAAGGATCAGTCCTTCCGGCCCGCGACAATAAACAAGCTTTGCCAGACCGTCGGGCGAGGACTGGATGTCGGAATGCAGGCGCACACCCTTTTCTTGTAATTTTTCGCAAGTCTTGGCCAAATTATCTACCGTGAAGGCCATATGGGTCAAGCCGGTTGAGGTTGGGCCACCAGTCCAGTTTGGTTTGTCTGGGTGGGAGGTGAAATGCAGCAATTCCAGCAGATTGCCATCCGGGGCTGCCAGTTTGACTGTGGTGACTTTAACCTCGTCCAGTTCCATGATGGCATCGATATGGGGGCCGGATTCATCCATTTTGCGGGCGATGGTGAAGCCCATAATCTCACACCAGAATTGCAAGCTGGCATCCAGATCCTGCACCACAAGGCCTGTATGGCGGATATTGGTGATCATGACTTTGCATCCACTTGCGCAATGCATTCGCCCAGAATGTCCATGGCTTCGATGATGGCATCATCGGGAATGGTCAGGGGTGGGCCCAATTTGATGGATTCGCGCCCTGTATGGACCATGAGCAGGCCTTTTTGCATGGCCAATTCGCAGACTTTGCTGCCAAAGGCCCCATCTGGTTCGCGGCTATTGGGTTTATATAAAAAGACAGCTGCCAATAGGCCATGCCCTAAGGATGGGCCCATTCTGTGGGGAAAGCGGGCTTCTAGTTTTTTTAATTCTGCAAAGAGCAAGTTCCCTTTGCGGCGGGATTCCTCGATCAGATTTTTGTTTTCGATTTCTTCCAGCACAGCAAGGCCCGCAGCACAGCTTAATGGATTGGCAGAATGGGTGCTGCTCATATTGCCGATATCGGGCAGATCCATAATATGTTTGCGGCCCAGAACACCGGAAATAGGCACCCCACCGCCCATGCCTTTGCCCACGCAAATCAGGTCTGGCTCAACGTCATAATGCTGATAGCCAAAGGCTTTGCCGCAGCGGGCAAACCCTGCTTGCATTTCGTCAAATGCCAGCAAAAGATTGTGCTTTTTACAAAGCTTTGCAATGGCTTGCACATAGTCTTTGGGATAGAAGACCGCGCCCCAGCCTTGAAAGGTCTCCAGCATGAAACCGGCAATGTCTGTTTCCAGATTGATGCCTTTTTCTTTTAGTTGTGTCAGGCCCTTATCCAAAATGTTAAGCCCCGATGGGTCATTTGTTTCCCATGGATAGGGGAAGGGGATATGATGGATGTCGGGATCGAGTGTGCCGATCCAGCTTTTTTGCGCCTCGTTGGAGCTTAACATTTGCGCACCCATGGTGCGGCCATGCCAGTTATTTTGGATGGTGATGATGCCACCGCGCTTTTTGCCCACTTTTTGGCCATGCATACGGGTCAGTTTTAACGCCGCTTCGGTGGCTTCTGTGCCAGCTGAGAGCAAAAAGGCTTTTTCAAATGGTTTTCCGGCAAAGGCCAGCAATTTTTCCAGATAGGTTGCGCGAAGCTCGTTGCCATAGGCATAGCAGCTATAAAGCGGTTGATCGAGCGTTGCCGCGATTGCTTTTGAGAGATGCGGGTTGGAATGGCCGACATTGGCGACAAAAATGCAGGAGGTGAAGTCAATCCATTTGTTGCCTGCGGCATCAAAGACATTGTAATCCTCTGCGCGGTCCCAGACCAAAGGCAATTGACCATGCATGGAGCGGCTTTCTGTTTCATCCAGACGGGCCAGAATGTCGGCTGTGCCGGGGCAGGGAATGTTTGTTTTGATATGTCTGTGGCGGGTTTTGACGGGGGCAACAGGTTGCGGATCGCGCGAAAAGATATGGCTTGCCATTAGGTGGCCTCATCAAACAGGATATCGAGATAGTTAGGGCTGCGGGTCAGGTGATATTCGATTTGCTGAAAATCGTCCTCGCTATCCACTTCCAGCGAGAGCGGGGTTAAGAATGGCAAGACATGATTGCCATTGAGTAAGCCCGTGCGTCGGATGAAAGCGGTAGAGAGAATATCGACATATCCATTGGGAAAATAGGTGGTTGGGCATTGTTGACGGGCGCGGTTGGCGGCATCCAAGGCCGTATCGCCAGTGCCAATGCAGGCCAATATGCCGTCCTCGTTGATTTCAAAGGTCTTATAGGCCGATTCCGACATTTCATGAATGGACCGCAGGGATGTTGCCTGTTCATGGGCTTGAAAGGCTTCGATGGCGGCATCAATCAGGGCAGGATCCCGCATTGGCGTTGTGGGTCTGATTTGTACAATGATGTCAGGCTCTTGATCTTTGTCTTTGAGCCAATCAAGCGCATGGAGTACAAAGTCGATATCTTGTGAATGATCCTGTGCCAGTTCGGCTGGACGCAGGAAGGGGGCTTCTGCGCCAAGGGATAAGGCTAGATCTCTGTAATTTTGCGAATCTGTTGTGACGATGGTGCGCTCGATATGGCGTGATTTCAGGCAGGCGGCGATGGACCATTCCAGCAGACTATGCCCGGCCAGAAGACGGATATTTTTGTCTGGCACCCCTTTAGAGCCGCCACGGGCCGGGATCAGGGCAATTATTTTGCTCATTCTTTCTCTCCATCAGGAAAGAAATGTTGTTCGACCAGCTCACAGATGATGTGTCCATAGAGAATATGGCATTCCTGAATGCGGGCTGTGATGGTGCTTGGGACTTTGACTGTGGGACAAAGATCGGCCAGTTTTCCGCCCGTTGCACCGGTTAAGGCGATGGTTTGAAGGCCCAATTTGTTGGCGGTTTCAATGGCTCTTAGGATATTTGCGCTGTTGCCACTTGTTGAGATGGGAATGAAAAGATCCTTTTGTGACGCCAGCACGTGAAGCTCGCGGCTAAAGATATGATCATAGCCATAATCGTTGGAAATGGCGGTGGTAAGGGAGGCATTGGTGCCCAGTGCAAGGGCTGGCAATGGTCCGCGATCCTTGCGTAAGCGACAGACAAATTCTGTGGCCAGATGTTGGGCATCTGAAAAGCTGCCGCCATTGCCTGCCAGAATGATTTTTCCGCCAGCCTCAAGGCATTGAATGCTTGTTTTGGCCAGTTGGGCAATGTCCCCAAGCAAGGCGTCGTCTTTTAGAGATTGTTGTTTGGCATCAATGGATGCCTCTATCTCAGATTTAATTTTTGACAGCACGGCTGATCCAAAATCCTTGCCAGAATCAAAGTGAGTGTGGCCATACTAGACCATGGCATGGGGTCATGAAAATGCTGTGCTGCTGCTTGTTGATGGATTGGTTTGTTAGAGTTTGCCTTCCAGCTGCTCCAAAGCAATCCAGAAGCCTTCGCCCTGTCCTTTGTGGCCTTGCCAGATTTCCGGGATGAAGGGAGCGTTTGGACAGCCTTTTTTGAGGATGGTGCCCAAGCGATCAAAATCCAGTTCTCCATCGCCAATTTGCAGGCCTTCACCATTCAGCCCCTTGGCGTCGCCTAAATGAAGATGGGCGGAGATGGGAGCGATTTTTTCTGCAAATTCGTAGAAATCCAGCCCCAAATGGTTGCAGGTCAAAGCGGAATGGGAAATATCAAAGCACATGCGTAAGCCAAGCTTGCTGCAATAATGCAGGATGTCCTCAATCTTGACAAACAGGTTTTGATAGCGCTGTCCGCCAAAATGCCAAGGAAAGGGAGCCATGGTTTGGGGGATCAGTTCGACGCCGTCACGGTCCAGTTGATCAAGGCTTTGGGCGAAGCGTTCATAATAGCCAGCGATTTCGTTTTGCGGCAGAGGGGCATCCATGGTGAAGCCGCCAATATTGGCCACAATCATGGGGCGTTTGGTTTTGGGGAAATAGGCTTTGAGCGCACGGGTGATGTCAATCACTCTTTGGGTCTCATGGATGGATTTTTGTCGCTCGGTCTCATCTGGTGTTGCCAGATCCATCAAACGGCTTTCGGCAAACAATTCAGGGGCATGGACGACGAAATCGCACGCATAGGGGCCGTCCAGATAATCTTCCAGTTTCAGGTCCATGTCGGAATAGGACAGATGGAATTCATAAAAATCAGGAGACAGGCGTTTTTCAAAACTGGCATAATCATGATAGCGCACAGGAATGCCCCATGGCCTTGCATAGGCATAGTCTCTTGGTTGCACTGTCCCATCCGTCAGATCTGCCGGATAGAAAAAATCTTCGAAGGCCATGTCGCGTTTGGCTGTTTTGCCAATCAATGTATCATAGAAATGCGGTGCCAAACCCTGACCGGGACTGCGCACCTTTATATGATCCTTGGTTATGGTCTCGCCTTGAGAGATTGGTTTGGCTGTAACAAGACTTTTGGCAAGATTTTCACGATTGATCATTTCGCCTTGAGACAGGCTGCGCTCTACCCCTGTTCCCAGAGCCTCTTCGATTTGGCGGATGCCGTCGACCATTTGTTTAAATTCCGCCTTTTCGAGAGACGCGGCGTGATCGGGGCCTTCCATTTCGCGGTTTTTTGTAAAGTGCCGCTCGATAATTGCAGCGCCCAAAGTGGCAGCGGCCAGAGAGACGGCGATGCCTCTTTCATGGCCGGAATAGCCGATGATAGGATGGATTTTTTTCAAGCCCTCCATCCATCGCAAATTGATATCGTGAAAAGGGGCCGGGTAGGTGCTGTTGCAATGAAGCAGGGCGAAGGCTGCGCCTTTTTCTTTTAGGAAAGCGGTGGTTTGTTCGACTTCTTCTGTTTTGCTCATGCCGGTGGACAAGATCAGAGGTTTGCCTGTTTTGGCCAATTGCTCAAGAAGGGGGCTGTTGGTCAGATCGGCTGAGGCGACTTTATAGGCCTTGACTTGCATATCTTGCAAAATGGCCAGACTGTCTTCATCCCATGGTGTGCAGAGATAGAGGATGTTGTTGTCGTCGCAATAGTTTTTCAGCTTTTGATGGTCTTCTTTTGTCAACTCAAAACGCTGGAGCAAATCAACGATATATTCCGATCCCAGATCTTCGCCCGCCTTGTTGAGGCTGCGCTTGCGATAGACTTTATCGAGATGGCGCATTTGGAATTTGACGCAATCGGCCCCGGCTTCAATGGCTTGATCAATCAGCTCAATGGCCAACTCATAGGAGCCATTATGATTGTTGCCGATTTCAGCAATGATGAAGGCTCGGCCCGTGCCGATGGTGAAAGTGCCAATCTGTAAGGCCATTTTATTGTTCCAGTGATTGCTTGCGTTCCCGGATGGTCCAGGCATGAAGGCCTTCGGCCTCGAAACGGAAAGGAAGGGATGTTAGGCCTATTTTTTTCAGGCCGCTCATCAAACGGTGTTTTTTGAACGGGGGAACATAGAAGAGGAAAAAGCCTCCGCCGCCCGCGCCCAGAATTTTGCCGCCAATGGCACCAAGGTCCAAAGCGGCTTGATAGATTTCGTCCAGTTCATCATTGCTGATTTTGCCGCTTAACTGGCGTTTGATTTCCCATAATTCATGCAGGCATTGGCCAAATTGCAGCAAGCGACCGCGTAAAAGATCGTTGCGCAATTGATAGGTCAATTTGACGGATCGGCTGACCAGCGCCCGAATTTCTGCATTGAGCATGGTTTTGCGCTGATCGTCATGGATTTCGCCCGATTCATGGGCAATTCCGGTGTTGCAAAGAACCAGACTTTCTTCCAGTTCCAGCAAAATATCGTCGCTGATGCGCAAGGGATTAACCACGGTTTGATCCATCCCAAATTCCATGAAATTAAAGCCGCCAAAGACGGTGGCATATTGGTCTTGCCAGCCGCCTGCAATATCAAGATAGAGGCGTTCTGCCTGAAAGGCCAATTCGGCCAATTCATGCTTGTCCCATCTATCCTGACGGAATTGATTGAAGCATCCCAAAATGGCCGCAGAGACTGAGGAAGAGCCGCCAAGGCCAGATTTTAAGGGAAAATCGGAATGGATGAACAATTCAAAGCCAAAAGCCGGTTGGATGGTACGCAAAAGGGCCAGAATGAGATCGAATTTTCCGGTATGGGCGAAGGCTTGTTGAAGGCTGTCAGCTTTGAGGGTTTCATCCAGATCCAGAGAGGAAATTTCCACCTTCAAATCCGGTCTCTTGCGCAAGGTGGCATGGCAATAGGAGGAAATGGTGCTGTTGATCACCGCGCCCTGATGATCTGAGAAAAAATGCGTGAGATCTGATCCGCCGCCGCCAAAGCTGATACGTACAGGGGCACGGGCGCGGGCATAAACGGGCTCTTCGATCTGGATTGGCATTTGCTTTTTTGTGACGATTTGCAGCAATTTGCCATTTTTGTCCAATACCGGGATGAGGCGAATGTTCTGATCCAGCTGCTTGAGCAAAAGCTCGCGCGGGGTTTTTTGGTCGGCGGCCAGAAAATCGCTATTGGCGCATTGCATGATGGGATCATCCAATGACATATCTTGCAGCAATTCGCGTCTGATGTCGCCATCTGTCGCAATGGCTACCACGCGCTCCTCATCATCGGTGACCAGAATGCAGCCTTCATGATTGGCATCAATTTTGCGCAATGTTTCGCGCAAGGTGGCCTTTTGATGGATCTGGTATTTCTCAAGTGTCACGTATCACTTCCCTGTGCTGCGACCATCTTCTGAAAATACTCATAATCGCTGGGAACGCCAATGTCGATAAAGTCACAATCGCAGCGAATGGCGTTCATTTTACCGGATTTCACCAGCTTTGGTAAAAGACTTGTCTCCAATGACATGGCTTGTGTGGGCCAATCCTGAAAATATTGGCTGTTTAAGCGATAGAGGCCCGCATTGATCCAGCCCGACTCGCTTTTGGTCTGTTTCTCTTCAAAGGCAAGGATGCGGTTTTCTTGTGTGATCACTTTGCCATATCGATTGCAGTTTGAGACCTTTGTAATTGCCATGGACGGAGTTGGGGCGCTGAGCATGGATTTCATGCCAGCGGGTAGCCATGTATCGGCATTGGCTGCGATGAAGTCCCCCTCATAACCTCGTTCTTTTAAAGCATTTGCGATGGAGCCACCTGTTCCAAGCGGGTTTGGCTCAATTACGGTGCTGTAATGGCACTGCTTGAAGGCTGGATGTTTGAACACCTGTTGCAGATAACTCTCAATCAGCTCTGCTTTATGATGAAGCAGGAAAACAAACTCCTTTATGCCCGCCTCGCGCCAGTTTTGAAGAAGAAAGTCCAGAAATGGTCTGTCTCCAACCGGGGCGAGAGGTTTGGGCACATCCGCTATGACGGATTGCAGGCGGGTGCCAAATCCGCCAGCCAGTACCAGCAAGGGGAGTGCTTTCATGGGATCAGAGCCTGTTATGCATTTGTCAGCAGATAGTGGACTGCTTCTTCAAAACTGTCAAAAACGGGAAAGATTTGATGCAGATTTTGCGCTTTGAGTTTTTTGCGTAAAGGGCCATCACCAGTATTGACGCCGATGGCTGTTCCCCCAGCCTTTCGGGCCGTCAGAAGATCTGATGGAGCATCGCCGATATAGATAATCTGCTCTAGTTTTTTTTGATATTTTTGTGCCATTTCAAGAGCGAATTTGGCGGATGGTTTGCGATAGATTAGCGTCTCATTGGGGTGTTCTGGTGCGATGCAAATCTCTTCAAAGGGGGACGTTTCAAAATCCAGCAAGTCAAGCATTTTATTGTTACAGTCAATGGCTTGTTGCATGGAAAAATAGCCTCGGCCTATTCCTGACTGATTGGTATGCAGGAATAAAAGATGGCCTTGGGCTTTGAGGGCTGAGAGGCCCTCTTTTACGCCGTCCAAGAGTTCCACCTGTTCGGGATCGCTCAAGTAAGGGATATGGCGGATCAAGGTGCCATCACGATCCAGAAATATTAGATATTGGGGCTTGGGCATGTTAAAATCTGGCTCATATGTGGAGCTTAAAATGCCTTGTCGACGGCGATGCCGCGTTTTTGCACCGGCGCAGAGGGAAGGGTGCCCGTTTGGCCATAGGTGTTGGTACTGCCTGCCTTTTGGACATCTTTATTGACATTTTGAACCAGTTCGGACGCCACCTCGCGTGCCGTTGCGACAACGGCGAGATTGGTTCGCAAGCTGTTTTGGAACAGATAATGGCGGCGCTGTAATTCTTCGGCGTCCTGAGGCGAGAGATCGCGTACGATTGCCGCATTGTTGACGATGGTTTTTTGCAAGAGCATATATTGGATTGCCAATTGGTTTTTGACGTCAACCAGTTCGGTGGCTTCCTGCAATTTACCTTCCCGCAGCAAAGCGCATTCTTCTGCCAGAAGTTCGTCCAATGCATCCATGATGCGTTCAATGGCGCTGACGATGCGGCGAACATCTTCTTTTTCTGAAATAGGGATTTTGGCCAAACTGGCGGCCTGTGTCACAGGATTGACGCTTTGATTTGCAGTGTTGGATGGCGTGTTGTTGCTCATTTTTATTTCTCGATTTCCTGAAGGCCAATCAATTCGCGCATGATATTGTCGGCAATGCCAATGCCACCTGATTTTGCGATGGTATCTGCATAGGTTTCTGTCATCAGGCCGCGATAGGTTTCTTCTGCATAGCCTCCGTTGAAAGGGTCTTCCTGTCCAAGACCTTCAAACATGCCAGACAGCATTTGATTGATGAAGATCCCTTCAAATTGTTCGGCAACCTGACGGGCTTGCTCTTTTGGTGACAGAGCTTGTTGGGATTGACCAAGGCCAAGAGAAAAGGGGGATGCTGTTTGAATAGACATTACATTACCTCGATTTCTGCTTGCAGAGCGCCAGAGGCCTTGATGGCCTGAAGGATGGAAATCATATCTCTTGGACCAACACCAAGGGCATTGAGGCCATTGACCAGTTCGCGCAAGGGAACGCTTCCTTCCAGCAAAGCCAGTCTTTTTTCCGTGTCGGTTGTCACATCCACTTCGGTGCGTGGGACTTCGGTAGTCTGGCCATTGGCGAAGGGATTGGGCTGTGAGACTTGTGGTGTTTCTGCCACTGTGATGGTCAAATTGCCTTGGGCAATGGCCACGGTGCTGACCCTGACATCCTGTCCCATGACGATGATGCCGGTGGTTTCGTCAATGATTATTCTGGCTGGCAGATCCGGTTCAATGGTCAATTGCTCAATATCGGTGAGTAGATCGACAATGTTGCCATTGAAATTGCGCGGCAATGTCAGGCGTACCCCGGTTGGGTTCAAAGGTTCGGCAACTGGCTCGCCAATCAGATCATTGATGGATTGGGCCATGCGGCGGGCGGTGGTCAGGTCCGGGTTGCGCAAGGACAGACGTAGGCTGGACATAGAGGCCAGTTGGAACGGCAATTCCCGCTCGACCAAGGCACCATTGGCAATGCGGCCAGAGGTCGGCACGCCTTGCACTATTCGGGCGGCTTCCCCTTCTGCGGCAAAACCACCAATCGCGATAGGGCCTTGGGCAATGGCATAGGCTTCGCCATCGGCCCCCATCAAAGGGGTGACCAGCAAGGTACCACCTTGCAGGCTTTTGGCATCGCCAAGTGCGCTGATATTGACATCAATGCGGGAGCCTTGCACTGAGAAAGCGGGTAGATTGGCCGTTACCATAACGGCAGCGACATTTTTTGTGTTGAGATTGGCACCGGTAATATTGACCCCCATGCGCTCCAGCATGGCTTGCAGGCTTTGTTTGGTAAAAGGCGCGCTGTTCAGGCTGTCGCCGGTGCCATTGAGACCAACAACAAGGCCATAGCCGATCAATTGGTTATCGCGGATGCCCTCGAAATTGGCAATATCCTTGATGCGGGAAGCGGCCTGCGCTGCGCTGTCGGTGGTGGACGTCATGAGCGCATAATGCAGGAAGGCAACCATGGTTGCGGCAAGCAAGGACAGGATCTTTCGGCTCATGTTTATTAACCTTTGTAAAGACCAAGGGCATTTTGCGCCACCCGGTTTCTCTTTTGTAACTTGTGTAGCAAATCTTGTGCCAAGGTTTCTGATTGGGGTATTTTTTATAAATATTTGTTATTTAAAGATATTTTTCTTTTAAGGGATATCCTGTGATCTTTTGCCTCTGGTAAGGGGTGCAAAAATTGCCGGGCATATTAAGATCCTGTTAACCGAATAAGTTAATCTTTTCCTTACGAGGCTGGATGATATAGACCGCTTACATGGCGGTGTGCGGCTGATTTGGGAAAGGGTGGAAGATGCGGATTAATGGGCCAAATGGAACAGGGGCGGTGTCAGGCAATAAAACAGTGCGCCGGAGCGGTGCTGCTGGCAGTGCTTTCCAGCTTCCCTCTGAAAGTGGGGCTGCAAGTGCATCAACACCCACCAGCCAAACCAGCGCGGTTCAGGATGTTGGAGCCTTGTTGGCGTTGCAATCGGTGGATGATGCCTTGTCAGGTCGTCGTCGCAAAGCCTTGCGCCGTGGCAACAAGATGCTGGATTTGCTGGATGATGTGCGTCTTGGGCTGCTTTCCGGTGCTTTGCCTTTGCATATTTTGCATCAGCTTGAGACTTTATCGCAGCAGATTGAAAGCAGTGGTGATGAGCGAATCGATGCTGTATTGTCAGAAATTGAATTGCGGGCACAAGTTGAGATCGCAAAATTGGCGCGTCAAAATGCTTAGAATTAACCTTGTTCACTAAGGTTTCTACGTAATAATTCCTAGAATTTATCGATTTTTTTATCTCATACAGGCATTTTTTACAGACACTATTGTTTGTTACGTGGCTGCGCTTTATATAAAATGCGTCTTTAAAAGAAATAGGGGTAACCCATGTCTGTCGAGATCGATGATAGCTATCGTCCCTCGGAAGGTGAGCCCTTCATGAACGAACGGCATGTCGAATATTTTCGCCGCAAGCTTTATCGCTGGCGGGATGATATTCTGCGAGAAAGCCGTGAGACATTGCAACACCTTCAGAACGAGAATACCAACCATCCGGATCTTGTTGATCGTGCATCTTCAGAGACGGATCGGGCGATTGAATTGCGGGCGAGAGATCGTCAACGCAAGCTTATTTCCAAAATTGATGCCGCTTTGAAGCGCATTGAGGATGGCTCCTACGGCTATTGTGAAGATACCGGAGAGCCGATTTCTCTCAAGCGTTTGGATGCTCGTCCAACAGCGACCTTGTCTATTGAGGCGCAAGAGCGGCATGAACGGCGGGAGCGAGTGTATCGCGACGACTGATTGCCTCTGTGATTGGTTTTGATCGGCTTTTGTCCGGTCACGCGTGAAAAATTAAAGAAAAGGCGCATATCCGGGAGCTGGCTATGCGCCTTTTCTTTTTGGGTCCGGTCAAGGGGGAGCAGACCGGATATGGGCCAAAGGGGGAGCATGGCCCGTCCAGCTCGCAAAAGGGGAGCGCGTGCTGGATGACAGCATGGGTGGTTTTCCATGCCGATTGGGTGAAACGTGGTGTGATGTTTGGCAGGCACCTGAATGGTGCCCGCCGGGTTTTGGTTAGAATGGCAAGATAACGTCGAGCACCTGTTGGCCATAGCGGGGTTGTTGCACGTCGGTGATATGGCCTCTGCCGCCATAAGCGATGCGGGCTTCGGCAATCTTATCCGATGTGATGGTGTTACCAGACGAGATATCAGCCGGGCGTACGATGCCTGCCACCAGCAATTCGCGCACTTCGAAATTGACGCGAATTTCCTGACGGCCCTCAATGACCAGATTGCCATTTGGCAAGACTTGCAGCACAACGGCGGCAACTGTTGTGGTGATGTCTTCCGAGCGATCCACTTCGCCACTGCCAGCGGAAGAAGAATCGGATTTGGCCGCTGCAATATTGGCGGCAGATCCATCGCCGGTTAATTCGCTTGGCAGAACCTTGTTCCAGACATGGCCGCCAAAGCTGCCGCCAAGGCCCAGATTGTCGGCATTGGTGCGGCTGCGTTTGGTGGAATTGCCGATTTTTGCCTTATCAGTGATTTTCACTTCAACGGTCAGCAAATCGCCAATCTGGTGGGCGCGCTGGTCTTTGAAAAATGCCCGTGAGCCGGTTTGCCATAGGGAATTGGGGCTGTAGCTTGCCTTGGCGGTTTGTGTTGGCATGGGCATTTGCACCGGGCGATAGCCTTTTTGTGCTGTTGGATTTTCAATGGCGGACAAGTTTGGGGCTTTGCCAACATTTTTTAGGCGTTCGCCCGCGCCACAAGCGCTGAGGCCTGTTGCCATTAGGCAGAGAAGGAGCGTTTTGGCTGCGATATTCATGATTGTGGCTCCTTGATTGAGGCCAATGTTGTTTGTGCGCTGTCAACCTGTACGAGACCCGGTTCTTTGACGCGGGCGCGGATGACGCGATTTGTCTGATCATTCTGAACGGAAATGACATCGCCTTTGGCACCGGGATTGAGCGCAGTGCCGCGCATGGTGAGCATCAGTTTGCCAGCCTTGAACAGAATGGTGACAACGTCGGAGCGATTGATGATTTCCGGGATTTTAAACATGGAGCGGGTTGCGATGGTGCCCTCACGGATATTTTGCCGGGCGGCTTTGCCGACCAATTGATCCATCTGGGCCATATCTGCATTGCGAACCCGACGCTTTGGCATGGGGGTGAGGGAGATATCCTCGCGGGTGATGATTTCACCGCGTGACAAGGCGCGGTTTGTCATTGGCACCAAAATTGTTTCAATGGCCTGACCAGAAAAGCTGATCGGGCCAAGATCCTGTCTGCCGCCAATCAGCAGGCGTGCAGAAAAGCGGCCATTGCTGCGATCAAAGCGCAGATTGCGGATTTCATAGGCCGGTTGGGCATCGAATTTTGCATGTTGGTCATGAATGCTTTGATTGAGCTGGATTTCCACCTCGTCTGTAGAGGAAACAAAGCCCTGACCGCGCAATTGAGAGAGCAGGCTTTGGGTGACTTGCAGTTCTGTGACGCGCTGGGAGGCGTGGCGCACATGCACCATTGAGACATTGTTCTGATTGATGGCGCCGATGCCTGCCTGACGGGCTGCAAGAATGACGCGCTCGGCGCGGATGGTGCCGGACTGGCCAATGGATGGTGCGCGAAACACGGCCTTGTTGCCTTGACGGCCAGCATCTTCAAACAAATCATTGAGGGTGACAAGACTGCCGGAGACTTCGACATTGGCCCGCAATTTTGGGGTTGCCAGGCTATGAGAGGCTGATAAAGCCAATGCGAGCAAGGTGCCTGAGAGAAGCTTAAACATGGTCATTTTATCTCACGCTCCCTATCTCAGATTGGATGTTGCGGACAACATTTCATCGGCTGCCTTAATGACGCGGCTGTTCATCTCATAGGCGCGCTGGGCGGCAATCAGATCGGAAATTTCTGCAACCGAGTTGACATTGGCCATTTCCAGATGGCCTTGCAAAATGGTGCCATAGCTGGGAGAGCCGGGAGTGGCGACTTGTGCCGGGCCGCTGGCTGCGGTTTCCAGAAAAAGATTGTCGCCATTGGCTTCCAGACCGGCTTTGTTGACAAAACGTGCCAATGTCAGCTGACCCAGTGTGGTTTGTCCGGCGGCATTGCCCACTTGTACCTGAATTTCGCCTTCCTGATTGATGGTGATGTTTTTGGCATTTTGCGGGAAGGCAATGCCGGGTATGACCTGATAGCCATCGACTGTGACCAGCTGGCCTTGGGAATTGATCTCAAAGGATCCATCACGGGTATAGGCGGTGCGCCCATCGGGGGTCTGGATCTGGAAAAAGCCTTCGCCCCGGATGGCGACATCGAGTTGTTTGCCGGTATTTTCAACCGAACCTTGGCTCATGATGCGGGCCGTTGCGGCCAAGCGCACGCCGGAGCCGATCTGAATGCCGACGGGGGCGGCGGTGCCTGCTGTGGATGTGGCTGAGCCGGAGCGGCGCAGATCCTGATAGAGCAGATCCTGAAATTCTGCGCGCTGGCGTTTGAAGCCAGTTGTGCGCATGTTGGCCACATTGTTTGAGATGACTTCTACGTTACGTTCTTGCGCCAACATGCCGGTTGAAGCGATGTAAAGAGCTCTCATGGGTTTGAACCTTTCTTATTGCTTCAGCTTAGGCGCTGAGTTTGCCGAGTTTCTCGATTGCACTTTCGCGCAAATCATTGGTGCTTTTCTGGGCTTTGGCGAGGGAGGCATAGGCGCGGGTGACTTCGATCATGCGGGAGATTTCGACCACGCCTTTGACGTTGGAGCTTTCGACCATGCCGGACATGAGGTCTGGGGTTTCAACATTTTGAGGATTTTCATGTTTGAAGAGCGAGAAGCCCTCTTTGATCATGTTGTCCTGATTGTCAAAGGTCACGACACGGATACGGCCAATCTCGCCGCGTTCTGTGCTGATGACGCCGTCACGGGAAATGGCGATGTTGCTGTCTTCTGTGGTGAAGGTGATCGGGCCGTCTTGTCCCAGGACCGGATAGCCTTCGGTGCTGACCAGCTCGCCTTGCGCATTGATGTCAAATTCACCATTGCGGGTATAGCGCTCGCCTTCTGGTGCCTGAATGACAAACCATGAGCTGTCATCATTGAAGGCCATATTGACCGGGTTGCCGGTCTCGCGGATGGTGCCCGGGGCGAATTGATGGGTGATCCTGTCATCAATCACATAAGACAATTTCTTGTCCAGAGGCCGAAATTCGTTCATGCGCGCTTTTGGCATGATATATTCCTCGAACAAGAGATTGTCGGCCTTGTAGCCTGCTGTGTTGATGTTGGCCAGATTGTTGGCGATAACATCCATCTTGCGGCGCAAGACCATTTGCCTGGATAGGCCGATAAGTTGCGAATTCTCCATGAGCGTTAACCACTTTTGCTCCCGTGTCGTGGCGCCGGTGCTCCCCAGCAGGCGCCTTCGGTTTTTACTAAGCATGAAGCGTGCCAATCTGAATTTCCTATATATTTCAATGATTGGACTGGGTGTTTTTGTGCAAGTGAGGCAAAAATGGCAGGCTAAAAATACCCCGTGGGAAAAGTTTGCCTAGTGCCTCCGTATAGGATTTGGAAAGGTTTTGTTAACTATTTGCGAGCTATTTATTAAGTAGGAATTAACCAAGTTTTACGATTCGTAAAAATGCGGAAGTTTGATGGCTGAAGAAGACGAAATTGCAGAAGGCGAAGGCGCTGAAGGTGAAGAGGGACAAGGCGGTGGCGGCAAGAAAAAGCTGATCATCATCATTGTTGCGGCTCTGCTTTTGTTGATTGGGGGCGGTGCTGGTGCCTATTTCATGTTCTTCAATGAGCCTGCTGCGGAAGTGGTGGAGCCTGAAAATGATCCTGATGCAGAACCAGAGGCCAAAGCTTTCTTTTTGGATTTGCCGGAAATGACGGTCAATCTCAGCTCCAAGAATAAACGGGCGCAATATTTGCGGATCAAAGCAACGCTTGAATTGGTAAGCGAGGAGCAGGCGGCCAAGATTGAGCCGTTTTTGCCAAGGGTTTTGGATGCTTTTCAGGTTTATTTGCGCGAGCTGCGTACAGCAGATTTGGAAGGTTCAGCCGGTTTGTTTCGCTTGAAACGCGAATTGCAAAAGCGGATCAATGATGCGGTTTATCCGGTTAAGGTGAATGATATTTTGTTCAAGGAAATTCTGATCCAGTAAGCGATGTCTGGTTGGGTGTGTGATGGCTGACGAAGAAGAAGATGGCGTAGATCTGATGGCGGACTGGGGCGCTGCTCTTGAAGAGCAGGGTGCCGGTAATGCTGATGAGATGGCCGCTCAGTGGGCCGCCATGATCGATGAGCCTGCGGATGGGGAAGGGGAATCCTCCCGTGGGGCAGATCGCGTTCTCAATCAGGAAGAAATTGATAATCTTCTTGGGTTCAGTCTTGATGATGGCTTTGCGGGTGACCGGTCCGGGGTTCGGGCGCTGATCGATTCTGCCATTGTCTCCTATGAACGTCTGCCGATGCTGGAGATTGTGTTTGACCGTCTTGTGCGGATGACCACAACGTCCTTGCGTAATTTCACCTCTGACAATGTGGAAGTCTCGCTCGATTCTATCACGTCCGTTCGTTTTGGGGATTATCTCAATTCCATTCCGCTTCCTGCCATTTTGACTGTCTTTAAGGCGGAAGAGTGGGATAATCTGGGCTTGATCACTGTTGATTCCAGCCTGATTTATTCCATCATCGATGTGTTGTTGGGTGGTGGTCGGGGGACGTCGGCCATTCGAGTTGAAGGGCGTCCTTATACAACGATTGAATTGAACCTTGTTCGCCAGATGATTGAAATTGTGCTGGAAGATGCTGAAGCTGCTTTTGCGCCGCTCTCTCCTGTCAATTTCACATTGGAGCGTTTGGAGACAAATCCTCGCTTTGCTGCGATTTCGCGCCCGGCCAATGCGGCCATTTTGGTGGAATTGCGCATCGATATGGAGGATCGGGGCGGCAAGATTGAGATCATGCTGCCTTATGCGACGATCGAGCCTATTCGCGATTTGCTGTTGCAGATGTTTATGGGTGAGAAATTTGGTCGTGACCCAATTTGGGAAGGACATTTGGCGACAGAAGTCTTTGCATCGGATGTGGAATTGGATGCACTTTTGTTTGATCGTGAAATGTCGCTCAATGACGTGATGAAGCTGGATGTGGGCCAGACTTTATTGCTCGATACCGGGCCGGAAGACCCGGTGAAAGTTCGCTGTGGGGATGTGTTGCTGACTGAAGGCCTGATGGGGCGCCATGAGGGGAATATTTCGGTTCAGGTCACAAGCAAATTAACAAAACCAAAAATGACACTGGCGGCCTTTGAAAAGGCGGTTGAAGGCGGATCTGGGAAGGGTGAATAAATGTCTGTGGGATTGATGATCGAATTGTTGGTGGCATTTTTGCTGGTTTTGACAATCGGCTATTGTGTCACGCTCAATCGTCGTTTGAAGCGCTTGCGCAATGATGAAGAGGCTTTGCGGGCGACCATTGCAGAATTGATCACAGCGACTGAAATTGCCGAGCGTGCCATCTTGGGGCTGAAAGCGACTGCGGGAGAAGCTGACAAAACATTGGCCCATCGTTTGATGGAAGCTGAGCGTCTTTCCTCTGAATTGCAATATTATGTCAGTCAGGGCGATGGCGTGGTTGGCCGTCTGGTGCAGATTTCCGAAGCGGTGCGTACTCCCGCTCCTGCTCCCGTTGCTCCGGCTGTCCCTGCTGTTGGTCATCATGGCATGACTGCTGCGCCTATGATGCAGCCAGAGCCGCGGGGGATGCGGCAAATGGCAAATGTGCAGGATGACTATTATCCCTCTGAGCGCGATTATCCGGCAGCTCGCCCTGCAGCTGGATATGGAGATTTGGATAGAGCAAGGGATGTGCCGATGGTGGAACCTGTTCCGGCACCCCGCCGCTTGAAAGATGTGGCGGCGGCTACCTCTGAGCGTTTGATGGCCATTCGACAAAGAAGAGGGGTTGCGGCATGAGCCATATTCGCCTTTTGCCGGTTTTGCTGATTGCGGTTGGCGGGCTGTTCTTTATCAAATTGACCCATATTGTTGCCAATTATGGAGAGGTTTTATCATCAAGCGGACCTGCGGTTGCGCAGGAAGCCCCTGCGGCTGAGGGTGCCAAAGCTGAAGGGGGAGAGGCAAAGAGTGAGGGCACTGCGAAAGATGCAGAAGCCCCAAAGGATGGCGAGGCAGGCAAAGAGCCTGCGGCGAACAAGTCTGAAAATCAGGAGCCGCCCGCTTTGGTTGAAGGGATGAAAGTCGATCCCAAAGGCAGTTCGCGTTCTGAATTGGCCATTTTGGAGCGCTTGGCCAAGCGCCGGGATGCTTTGGGTAAACGTGAGCAAGAGCTGGAAATGCGTGATGCGCTTTTGAAAGCGGCTGAAAAGCGGTTGCAAGAGCGGGTTGATGAATTGAAAGCATTGGAAAATTCCATTCGCCTTGCCACGCGCAAGCGCGATGAGCAGCAGCGCGAAGATTTGGGCAAGCTGGTGGCCATGTATGAGAATATGAAAGCCAAACAGGCGGCGAGAATTTTTGAAGTGCTGGAGCAGGATGTTTTGCTCGATATTGTCAAAATCATGAAACCACGCAAGGTTGCCGCCATTCTTGGACAAATGAATGCAGCCTCTGCCGGTTCGCTCAGTCTTGCCATTGCCAAAGGCAAGAGTCTGGAAGAGCAGGTCAGCAACAACCAATTGGATAATTTGCCACAGATTGGAAATTAATCTGTCTGGTAAACAGCTTGAAAGCTTTTCGCTCTAAACTGATGACACGACGATTGCAGTGAAGGCGGGATGCCGGTTTGGCCGGTTGTTTCCGGGCTGGAGAGAGATTGAATGCCCAAGGATTTGAAATGCTTGCAGTGGGTCACTTTGCTGACCAAAGGCTATGGGGACGCGCTTCTGACATTTGGCAGGGGCGGTATTGCCCATTTTTGCGTTGCCATGGTGTTTTTGTGCGGGTGCTTTTTATCTGCTGTGCAAGCGCAGGATAGTGATGTTTCTGATCTCATCTCTCAATCTTCACAGACCAGTCAATTACAAATCACCGCCACCAAGCATGATGGATTTGGCCGGGTTATTTTGAAAGTTGTCGGGCGCAATTTGTTGCCTGAATTTTCCATCAAACAGGATAATTCCATTTTTGTTGTCCGTTTTGATGAGCGTCTGGCGGCCAGTAATGTCACGCCCTTGCCGCGTATTTTGTCGGATTATATTTCCATTGCGCGTCTGGATCCTGATGGAAAAGGGGTTCGGATTGCATTTAAGGAAAATGTGCGCATCAATACGATGGAAGCTGGCGAGCAATTGTTTGTCGATTTTTTGCCGCAAAGCTGGAAAGGGCTGCCGCCGGCCTTGCCTGATGATGTGGTGGCTGAATTGGCGCGGCGTGCCGAAGAGGCCTTGCGTTTGGCGCGCTCTTTAGAACAGGCCGATGCTGCTTCGCGCATTCAGCCGGAGCTGGATATTCGTATTGGCGATCATCCGACTTTCTCGCGTGTGGTTTTTGCCTGGAATATTCCTTTTGACTCGACTTTTGAGCGCAAAGGAGAAGAGGTCAGCCTGTTTTTCAATCACAAGACAGATATTGATCTGTCCAAGGTGCGGGCCTCTTTGCCGCGACTGGTGCGTGATTTGCGCCTTGTGCGTGAGAATCGTAAATCCCGGTTTGTGCTGGATGTTGCCAAAGGGGCCGATGTGCGCGCCTTTCGCGAAGGCAATACCTATATTGTTGATGTGACGGGTGATCAGTCTCTGTTTAATACGGCACGATCTGAAGATTATATTACAAGAGCCCGCTCGCAACCCGGCGATAGCGGCATTCTGGTTGCTAAAGGGGCGCATGATCCTAATCAGACGCATAATATGGGATCTTTGGGCGAAGCGGTTGCGCATAGCGAAATTGGCAATCAGTTGGTTTTGGGGCCGGGGGCTGATGGCAGAACACAGCAAGATGATTTATTCAGTCCTGATCAACAAAACCAAAATGGCAATGAGCAAGGCAATGGAATTGTTCAGACCTCTGATACCATTCCGCCTGCGATGCTCAATCCCTCGTCGCGCATTCAGCCTTTGGATGGGGCTGCCCCTGCCAAAAAGGCTACGGCTCCAGACTTTGCTGGCAATGATAAGAAGATTGTTGTCGGGCAAGGTGGGCAGGGCGCCAATGCCGAACATATGAAAGGGGGCGGTGCGGATCTGTCGTCCCATAGCCTGCGGGTTGAGACCAAAAGCTTTGGTCGCTCTGTTCGGCTGTATTTTCCTTTTACCTCGCCTACGGCTGCTGCGGTCTTTAAAAAGAATGGGGTGATCTGGGCGGTTTTTGATACGATTTTGGATCTGGACGTGTCCAGTGTGCGCTCACAATTGAGCAATATTGCAGAGGATGTGGAAGTCTGGCGGTCAGGGGATTCTGCTATTTTGCGAATTCCGCTGAAAAATCCGCGATTGACCACCTTTTCGACCGAAGGCTATGGCTGGTTGCTGACCATTGGAGATCTGGTGGTTGAACCGACCAAGCCTTTGCATATGTCGCGCACGGAATTGAGCGGTGGCCGGGCGGCGATGCGGGTGCATTTTGAATCGGTTGGCAGGATTATCCGTATGCGTGATCCTGGCTCAGGCGAGATTTTGCATGTTGTTACCGGTTTTGGTCCGGCGCGCGGGTTTGTCAAGGTTCAGCGGCTTGTTGATTTTTCCACTCTTGTCTCTGCCCATGGCATTGCACTGACCGAGCATGTGGATGAATTGCAGGTTTTGCGGGATGAAGATTATGTCTATATCAGTTCCAATCGCGGATTGACCTTGTCCAGTGTTGGAGCCAGTAAGGCGGATTTGTCCGGTTTGATTGATACAGACAGCACGGGCCGGGAGAGCTTTCTCAAGCTCAAGGAATTAAAGGCAGAAACCCCTGTTGTTTTTGCAAAGCAAAGGCAGGATCTGGAACGCAAAGTCAGTCAATTTGATGATTTGATGGCCATTCAGACAGAATTGGCCCTATCCAAATTGCTGGTTGCCAATGGTTATGCCTTTGAGGCTTTGGGCCATTTGCAAATCATTGAAAAGTCAGCCCCTGAATTTGCCCGTGGCAAAGCCTTTCGCACGCTTTTTGCTGCAGCAGAAATCCTGGCAGGCAGGCCGGATCAGGCTTTTCGGCGTTTGAACCATCCCGAATTTGAATCAGATCCAGATGCCTCTGTCTGGCGGGCATTGGCGGCGGCTCGCAGTGGCCGCTGGCGCGAAGCAGAGCAGGCCTTGCCATTGGCTTTGGGGGTTTCTGGCGATTATAGCGACAAAGTGCGGCAAATGCTTTTGCTGGATAATGTCGAGATTTCTGTGATTGATCAGCAATTTGCAAAAGCAACGGCAGAATTGGCCGAGGTGAACCCTGCTTATCTCGATCCTGAAGGCATGGCGCGCTATAATTTGCTGCGTGGCAAGATTGCCGTGGCGCGCGATGAGCCCGGCGAAGCGCATAAAGCTTTTGAAGCGGCGATTGAGACCGGCTATTTGCCCATTGCCAATGAGGCCAAGTTGGAGGATGTCAAGCTTAGTTATCAGCAAGAGTCTATTGATAGTGATGAGGCAATTGATGAGCTTGCTGGTCTGACAACAATCTGGCGCGGCGATGATGTGGAGCTTGAGGCCTTGCGCGCGCTGGCGCATCTCTATGTTGACAAGGGCGAATATCGCAATGCTTTTGAAACATCAAAAGCGGCTGCTAGCTCTGATGCTGCGTCAGACATTTCGCGTTTGTTGCAAGACGAAATGAACCATGTTTTTACATCGCTTTTTCTGGATGGAAAAGCTGATGAGCTGCCCGCGATCAAGGCTTTGTCGCTTTATTATGATTTTCGCGAAATGACCCCGGTTGGCCGCCGGGGTGATGAAATGGTGCGGCATCTGGCAGACAAGCTGGTTGAGGTGGATTTGCTGGATCGGGCCGCAGAATTGCTGAACCATCAGGTCGAAAATCGTTTGAAAGGGGCAGCCCGTTCTCAGATTGCGGCGGATCTTGCGGTGATTTATTTGCTGGATGGCAAACCCAATCTGGCGCTTGATACCTTGCGGCGGACCCGACAGTCTCAATTGCCTCGCTCTTTGGAACGTCAACGGCGTTTGGTGGAAGCCAAGGCGCTGGCAAATCTGAATAAAGTGACGTTGGCTCTGGATCTTCTCAAGCCATTGGATGGACCGGATATTGAGCAATTGAAGGCCGATATTCTTTGGCGGGCCAAACGCTGGCATGAAACGGGAGAGCAAATTGAATTGATGCTTGGGGATCGCTGGGTCGGCAATAGTGATCTGGATACATTGGAACAGACCAATGTGCTTCGGGCGGCTGTTGCCTATTCTCTGGCGGATGATCAGCTTGGCATTGATCGGTTGCGCAGAAAATTTGCCCAGAAAATGTCCCGCACACCGGTTGCCGGGGCTTTTGATGTGGTTAGTTTGCCGATTGAGCGGGGGGGCACCCAATTCAAGGCGATTGCGCAACAGATTGCAGGCATTGATACCATGGAGCGATTTTTGGATGAATATCGCAATCGCTATCTGAAGAAACCTGATAAGGCAGAGCAAGCAGCACCTGCTGTCAATCAGGCTGCGCAAGGGGATGGGCCTAATGAAGCGTGAGGATAGGCTCAGGATTCTATGAAGAGCTTATTTTGCCTTTATGTGCCCAGAAAGCTTTTGACCAGCGAGCCTGTTATCAAATTCCAGCCATCGACCAATACGAAAAAGATTAGTTTGAAGGGCAGGGAAATCACAACGGGCGGCAGCATCATCATACCCATCGACATCAGGATGGATGCCACAACCAGATCGATGATGATGAAGGGCAGAAAAATCAGAAAGCCAATTTCAAAAGCCCGTCGTAATTCGCTGATCATGAAAGCGGGTATGAGGATGCGCAGACTGACCTCTTCTGGTGTTGCGGGCGGCTCGGTCTGGGCCATGTCCATGAAAAGGGCCAAATCCTGCTCGCGCACATGCTGGCGCATGAAGGCGTGGAAGGGTTTTACCGAAATTTCAAAGGCTTCTGGCACATCAATGCTGCCTGCGACAAGTGGCTCAATGCCGGTTTTATAGGCCTCTTCAAAGGTGGGTGCCATGATGAAAGCGGTGAGGAAAAGCGCAAGGCTGACCATCACAGTATTGGGGGGCGCTGTTTGCAGGCCTATGGCCGAACGCAACAGAGAGAGGACCACCACAATGCGGGTGAAAGAGGTCACCATGATTAGGATGGATGGGGCAAGGGAGAGGACCGTGATCAGGGCGACCAGCTGAATTGAACGCTCGGTTACGGTTATTTCATCGCCAAAGCCAATGGATAATTCCTGTCCCAGCGCCATGGCAGACAAGCCCAGCATGAGGCATAAGCTGATCGCAAATGCCTTTGCCGCACGCCATAACGTGGCTTTGATTGCTGGCCGTTTCTGTCTCATCATGTGAGGAATGCTGCTTTCGCTCATGTTTCGCTCACGGCTTTTTGCTATCGCTGGATAATTCATCAAGCAAGCGGCTGATTTCATCTTGATAATCGGCTTCGCGTTTTTGCGCTTCCTTCAAAACATCTGTTGTTTTTTGCGGTTTGGCGCTTTGCGGATCTTTTGATGCAGGCACTGTTGTCGCGCTCTGTTTTTCCTCTGGCGCAGATGCCGTTTGCGGTGATGGCTCTTTTATTTCCGGCAATGGTTCTCTCATAGTGGGGACTTGCTGAGCAGGCTTATCCGATAGAACTGGCTCTTTTGCTGGCGTGTTTTTTGTTTCTTTTGCCGGTTGCAGGGCTGGTTCCTGTTGCTGTGGTTTTGCTTGAGCCGATGGAAGAGGGGCCACAGGAGGAGGCAGGTTTGGCCCTTTTGGTTTTTCAGCTTGCGGGGCTGTCATATTGGGTGCCATGGGCTGGTTCTGGGCTTCTGGCTTTTTTGGGAACGCCTTCTCTTGATCCTGATTTTTGTCTTTGTTTTTTTCAGGTGCCTTTTCAGAAGCCTTTTCAGAAGCCTTTTCAGGGACCTTTTCTGGGATTTTTTCTGTGGCCTTTTTTGAGAGAGCTGCAATGGCGGCACTGACGGGTGCGGTCAGCTTTTCGCTTTTTGCCTGAAGGAACGAAGGCTCTTTTGTTTTTTTCTCACCTGCTAGAGGTGTTGTTGTGGGCTGTGGTGCTGGCTTTGGTTTTGAAACAGGATTTTTTGTCGCCTCTCTTGCGATATTCTCACGCAAAGGTCGTGATGATTGTGTTTGTGCCACAGGCGGCTGGGTTTGGGGCTGAGGGCGCGCCTGAGGTGGGATGGCATGTTCCAGCAACAAATCATTTTCCCCGCCAATCAGGATCAGATGTTCAACATGATCGCGTTTGACCAGCACCAGACGGCGGCGGTGATCTACGGCCACAGCTTCGCTGACGGACAGGCGCGCTTCTTCTCCCAGTCGGCCTATGCGGGATGAGACCAAATTGACCTTTTTCAGCATCCAGGTAATGACTGCGATCAGAAACAAGACCGCCCCAAGGGCCAATAAGAATTGAACCAGCAATTCGCTATCCCCGTTCATGATTGTGTCACTCCTGTTTGTCTTTTGTGTCTTGTCTTGCCACTCTTGAACCGATTGATTTTGCGTCTTGGTATGCGGCACCGGTTGAAAAGCGAATCTCTTGTTGCTTGCATTGTAGCGATTTGGATGAAAAATGCGCGTCTGTTCGCGCATTTTGCAACAGTGCACTTTGCCGTTTGATTGGAAAATGGCTGTTTTTTCTTATGTTTAACAGAATATTAAGGCAAGTTAATAACTCGTTAACCATTTGCTAGGCAAAATTTACCCAACAGGCAATCCGCTTGGATGATTTGAAGCGAAACTGGGCATTGTGGACAGATAGGAGCATAGAGATGGCGATTGGTGATCTGAATATGTTTTCCATGCTGCGGTCCAAAATGCATTGGCATCAGACCCGTCAGCGGGTTTTGGCAGAGAATGTGGCCAATGCTGACACGCCCAGTTATCGGGCACGGGATTTGGCCGCTTTTTCAACCAAGCCGGGCTTGAAGCTTGCCGCACCACAAGGCTTGTCAACATCAATCACGCATTCCACCCATTTAAAGGCGCAGGAGCGGATTGTTGAGGATGTGTTCAATTCCAAAAAAGTCGATGGGTTTGAGATCACGCCAGAAGGCAATGCGGTGGTGCTGGAAGAGCAAATGATGAAGGTAACAGCGAACCAGATGGATTATCAGGCTGTGAGTACGCTTTATTCCAAGGGAATGGGCTTGATCAAAACGGCCATTCGTCGGCGCTGATTGAAAGAAAGGCTTTTGTTTCTGATTAGAGACGGGCTGAGGAGAGAGAGATGGATTTTCTGAAATCGATTATGATTGCAGCCTCTGGCCTGAAAGCGCAAAGCGGTCGTATGCGCGTTGTTTCAGAGAATATTGCCAACGCAGATTCCACCTCCCGCAAACCGGGCGGTGACCCTTACCGGCGGCAGATCCCGTCTTTTAAATCTCATTATGATCGCGAAGTTGGTGCGAAAATGGTGGAGATGGGACGGATCCTGCCGGACAAATCCGACTTTCGAACCCGCTATGAGCCGGGCCATCCGGCGGCAGATGAGAAAGGGTATGTGAAACGGCCCAATGTCAATACACTGGTTGAAACCGTGGATTTGCAAGAGGCACAGCGCAGCTATCAGGCCAATCTGAATGTGATCAGCGCCACCCGAAGCATGGTGATGAAGACCCTTGATATTCTCAAGGTGTGAGTGCTTGGGGGCTTTTGGTTCCATTGGATGGCTTTTGAAGTGATGAAATGACAGGGCAGAGTGATGAGTTTGACAAATCTTGCAGCGAGTAATGCTTATAATCTGGCCCAAAGGCTGACGAATCAGACACAATCAACACCAACTCTTGAAAAAGCAGCGGAAAGCCCTCCTGACTTTGGGCAAATGGTCAAGGATGGCGTGACCGGTGTTTTGGAAAAGGGTCAGGTGGCAGAAACAACAGCAACGGATATGGTGGCTGGCAAAGCCGATGTGGTGGATGTTGTCACAGCGGTTGCTGAAACTGAAGTTGCGTTGGAGACCTTGGTCTCTGTGCGCGATCGTGTGATTTCTGCTTATGAAGAGATTATGAGGATGCCAATTTAGCGTCGGTTGATCATTTGGTTGATTGGCTCGGGTTGGCTGGTTTGTATCCTGAGCTGAAAGGTGAGCAAATGACTGGTGCAGAAGTTCTTGATATTGCTCGGGAAGGGCTGTGGGTGATGATCAAGATGTCAGCCCCGATCATGGTTGTCGGGCTTGTGGTTGGTGTTGTGATTGCGCTGTTTCAGGCCTTGACGCAAATTCAGGAAATGACCTTGGTCTTTGTTCCAAAGATTATTGCCATCTTTCTGGCGCTCATGGTGGGATTGCCCTTCATTGGCGATTTGATCGGCACCTATATGCGCTTTGTGATGGAAAAGGCGATTGTTGGCTAGAGCCAAGAGCCTTGCCTGTAACGCTTCTATCTTGTCATGCTGATCGACATTCTTCCCCAAACCGCTTTTATTTTTATGCTGATTTTTGCCCGGATCGGCACGTTATTCATGGTTTTGCCAGCCTTTAGCGAACGGGCCATTCCTGTTCGGGTGCGGCTTATTTTGGCGCTGACTTTTACCTTGATGATGTATCCGATGATCTCCGGTCAGTTTGCTAAGCTGCCTTCTACCCTGTTTGGGGCGCTGGCTGCTATGGGCAAGGAAATTGTCATTGCCTTGTTGATCGGGCTTGCGATCAAGCTGGTAACAGCGGCCTTGCAGATTGCGGCCACGACCATTGCCTTTCAATTGGGGCTGTCCTTTGCCATGGGGCCGGATATGTCGACCGGCGGGCAGACTGTGACGCTTGGTACTTTTATGAGTGTTTTGGCGGTGACGATGATTTTCGTTACAGATCTGCATTATGTGATGATCGTGGCGATGTATGATTCCTATGATCTGTTCCCCGTCAATGAAATGCCGCCTGTCGGCGATATGGCTGAATTTGCGACCAATACTGTTGCGGGGGCTTTTTTGGTGGGGACCAAGATTGCTGCGCCTTTCATTGTCTATGGGTTGCTGTTTTATTTCGGGCTTGGTCTGCTCTCGCGCCTGATGCCGCAATTGCAGGTTTTTTTCATTGCGATGCCTGCTAACATCACAGTGGGACTGATTTTGTTTGTGATTCTGTTATCAACTCTGATGACCTGGTATATGGGCCATTTGGAAGAAGTCCTTGGGCGCTTCATCGTCTCATGAGCCTTTTGAAACGATAAGCGCTGATTGATTGTCAGGCTGTTCGCCTGATCAGGAGCTGATATGGCTGAGAATAGCGACGAGGAAAAGACGGAAGAGCCCACCCAGAAGCGTCTGGAAGATGCGCATAAAAAGGGGGATGTGGCCAAAAGTCAGGAAGTCTCGGCCTGGTTTTCGATGATTGGCACCGGTTTGGTGCTGGCGCTTTTCTCAGGCTATGTTGTCAGCGGTCTATCCACGCATTTGAAAGGTTTTTTTGAGCATTCCCATCAGCTCAGTCTTGGGGGCGGTGTGATGCTGCGTCTTTGGAATGAGGTAGGCTATAGCCTGTTGGGGCTTATGGTCTTGCCGATGATTGCTTTGCTGGCGATGGCGGTGTTTGGCAATCTTGTGCAGCATAAATTTGTTTTTTCGACCGAGCCGATCACGCCCAAATTGTCCAAAGTCAGTCCTTTGGGTGGTTTCAAGCGTTTGTTTTCCAAAGACAGTTTGATCAATTTTGCCAAGGGTTTGGTGAAATTGGTGATTGTCAGTGTTTTGCTGGTGCTCATTCTGTATCCGCAGCGCGATAAGCTGGATGTGATGATCCAGCTTGATGTGGCGATGCTGTTGCCCTTTGTGCTGGAATTGTCCTTGCAATTGGTTGCCGGGGTTGTGGCGATTATGACCATTGTGGCGGTTGCTGACTTTTTCTATCAAAAGAGCAAATGGATGGAAAAGCAAAAGATGTCCATCAAGGAGATCAAGGATGAGTTTAAGCAACAGGAAGGGGATCCGACCGTTAAGGCCAAATTGCGGCAATTGCGTATGGAGCGCAGCCGGGGCCGTATGATGGCGGCTGTGCCCGATGCCTCTGTTGTGCTGACCAACCCGACCCATTATTCCGTGGCTTTGAAATATGATGAAGGTATGGGCGCGCCGATTTGTGTGGCCAAGGGTGTTGATGATCTGGCGATGCGCATTCGCGAGGTGGCGAAAGAGGCGGATGTGCCAATTGTGCAGAACCCAGCCCTCACACGTACCCTTTATGCCACAGTAGAGGTGGATGACGAGATCCCAGAAGAACATTATAAGGCGGTTGCGCAGGTGATCGGCTATATAATGAAATTGAAGAATCGGGCAAGGTGGTCTAATCCAAATAGATCTTGATGCTCCTTTGGAAGTTGGCTGGTTCAATGCCCGCCTGAAAAGACCTGAACGGGG